>JAFVIF010000064.1 GCA_017474125.1 Clostridia bacterium | reverse complement strand
CCAATGAACCTTATTCATATAAAAGCCTGGAACAATATCATCATACTGTTTTCTTAAAAACTCGCCTTCAAGCGGTTCGAGTTTTAGTGTTATGTAATAGGGTTTGTCATTATCATCAAGGCAAACTGCCACAAACATTTTTCCGCCTATCATATAACGAACCCAATTCCAATTTTCAGTGTTTTTTGTTACACCTGATTTTTTCATTAAATACTCATCAAGCCAAGGATATTTCATATATGTTTCTTCCTAATCTATATTGCAGTTTATATAAAGAGAATTGTATTTCCATCAGGGTCTGTTAAAATCAACTCTGTGCCACCCCAAAAAGTTTTAAAAGGTTCAGGACATTCAATCCCAGCCGCCTTTATATTTTCGTATATTTCATATACTTTTCCATTTGTAGTAAAATACAAATTATTACAACAAGGTTGTTCTTTCCCTTCGGGGATAGACCATATCCACATAACAGGTTCTTTTTCGTCGGTCAGTGCCAATGCAGCACCAAAATAGTCATCTGATTCTTTTTCTTGAACCACTCTAAAACCTAATGCCTTATAAAAATCAAAAATTCTTTGTGGTTGCTTTGAATAAAAATTAAGTCCGTGAAAATTCAAATTCATCGTTATCGCTACCTTTGTAATTATAGTTTTCTTAAATTGTCTATTCTTTCAGGATTCTCAGATGATGCCCATTCTTTTAACATATCACAAGGAAATTGAGAACACTTTCCACAATGGTCTTGGTTCTTTTGAGAATTGCATTTATATAAATCACACTCTCCCCAAAATACTTTTCCTTCAATAGTTTTACAACCCTTACAATTTTGTTCTGTTTTGAATTTACAAGTATCACAATCAATTCCACAAATACTGTAATTTGCCATATTATACTATTCACTCCGAATTAAATTTTGTTAAACTAATTATATCACATTTTTAATATCTTTGCAATCTTCTTGAGTCATGATGATTCTTAATAGAATCTTTATGACTCTTTTTCTTTATATAAGACTCTTTATTAATCATGATGATTATATAAGCATTATGAGTCTTTGTCTTAAACTTGGAGCATACTTTGTCAGCATTTCAATATGTGCCTCCATATTTTCAACTCATAGACAAGATGTGTATGGACAAATTTTCAAATAAAATTTGCCGCAAAATCAAAGATTTTGTGTCGCATGCATAGTATAGGATAAAACACTAAAATTAGCAACGATTTTTAAATTTAATATTTTTATTGCCATATTTTTTTCTTTATAGTATAATAAATGAAAACTTACTTTAGGAGAGAGAATTATGGCAAGAGATAATTTTAAAAGCCGTTTAGGCTTTATACTTGTTAGCGCAGGCTGTGCTATAGGTATAGGCAACGTATGGCGTTTCCCCTTTGTTACGGGACAGAACGGCGGCGGTATTTTCGTACTTTTCTATTTGCTTTTCTTACTTATTATGGGCATTCCCGTTTTAACTATGGAATTGGCAGTGGGCAGAGCAGGCAGAAAGAGTGCTCTGGGCGCATTTAAGGCGCTGGAAAAGCCGGGTCACAAGTGGCACCTTCACGGCTGGGCTTGTATGATAGGCTGTTATTTGCTTATGATGTACTACACCACCGTTTCGGGCTGGATGAGTAACTATTTCGTTAAATTTGCAAGCGGTACCTTTAAAACGGGTATGGCTACAAACGAGGTTAACGCAGTATTTGAAAATATGACCGCTAACCCTACCGAAATGCTTTTATGGATGGCCGCTACCGTTATTGCGGGCTTTATTGTTTGTAGCTTCGGTCTTCAAAAGGGTCTTGAACGTATCAGCAAATGGATGATGCTTGCCCTTCTTGTGCTTATGGTTGTGCTTGCCGTTAACAGCGCGCTTCTTGAGGGCGGCGCCGAGGGTGTTAAGTTATTACCTTATCCCCAGCATTTCAAGGCTTAAGGAAAATAATATAAACATTTTCGACGTTATCGTTGCGGCAATGAATCAGTCCTTCTTTACCCTTAGCCTCGGTATCGGCTCTATGCAGATATTCGGCAGCTATATGAAAAAGGACCATACCCTTGCAGGGGAAAGCTCCAGAATTTGCGTGCTTGATACCTTTGTTGCTCTTATGTCGGGTATGATTATTTTCCCTGCCTGCTTCGCTTACGGCGTTGACGTAAACGCAGGCCCTCCCCTTATTTTCCAAACCCTTCCCAACGTATTTGTAAATATGCCTATGGGCAGACTTTGGGGAACACTTTTCTTCGTATTTATGACCTTTGCAAGCTTCTCTACCGTTATTGCGGTATTTGAAAACCTGCAGGCTAACCTTATGGATAATCTTGGCTGGAGCAGAAAAAAGGCTTCGGTTGTTAACTGTATTGCAATGCTCGTTTTAAGCACCCCCTGCGCTTTAGGCTTTAACCTGCTCAGCGGCATAAATTTAGGCGGCAAGAATATACTTGATATGGAGGACTTTGTAGTAAGTCAGGTGCTCCTTCCCATAGGTGCTCTTATATTCCTGCTGTTCTGCGTAACAAAATGGGGCTGGGGCTTTGATAAATATATTAAGGAGGCTAACACCGGTAAGGGCTTTAAGCTGCCTCATTGGCTTAAATATTACTTCCGTTTTGTGCTTCCCGTGCTTATAGTAGTAATACTTATTGCAGGTCTCATATCTTTCTTTAAGGGTTGATAGTGTATGTTTAAGGATATTTGTCTCAGAGATTTTAAGGAAAACGTAATTGATATTATAGCTAACGAATATATGCTTATTACAGCAGGTAATAAGGAAGGCTATAATATGATGACTGCCTCGTGGGGCTTTATGGGTGAAATGTGGGGAGACAACAGCGTTGCCGTTGTTGTCCGTCCCGAGCGCTATACAATGGAGTTTATTGAAAACAGCGATTATTTCACCCTGACCTTTTTTGGAAGTAATAAGGATATTCACAAGGTGTGCGGCAGTAAAAGCGGCAGAGACGTAAATAAAACGGTAGAATGCGGCCTGACTCCCATAGCAAACGATAAATACGTTTATTTTGATGAGGCTCGCCTTGTGCTTATTATCAAAAAGAGATATCTTCAGCCTATGGATAAAGCCTTTTTAACCGACAAAAGCATTGATGAAAAATGGTATAAAAACGGCGGCTGGCATAATCTTATAATCGGCTCGATTGAGCGTATATACGTAAAAGAAGAAGCATCCTAAACGGATGCTTCTTCTTTTTAGGGAAAAGGGAAAAGGAAAATGTGGGGGCAACGCGGTGCGTTGCAAGATATGTGTAGGGGACGATGCCCACATCGTCCCGTTTGGAAAAGAAAAACCTGCTTGATTTTTCAAGCAGGTTTTGGTTTTAAATAAAGTAAATTATAACGTCTCTTCTGCCGAAGGTTCTGCAAGCCTTTTCGGTGTGGAAGAACAGGTCAACGTTGGTGGGACGTTTCTTTATGAATCCTCCGGTGTCGGCGGCAATGGCGTAACCGTATACGTATTTGCCGTCAGCAGAAACAATATACATTTTAGTGCCGTAAGGAATAACCTTAGGGTCAACGGCTATATAACCCGGCTTGGGCCATACACCTGTGGAGCACTTGTTGCCCGTATGGGTGTAGGCGGTTGCCTGAACACGCTTACAGCTCTTATAGTTAATGGGAATGCCGTTTTCATCTAAGGCAATGGGAGAAGCAGGGGTAAGCTCGGAAATGGGGCTTTTGCCTGCGCCGGGGTAGGTTACCTTACCAAGGGAACCACCGCTTGAGGTTACCGATGAACTGTTAGAGGGCTTACTGCTTGTAGCAGGCTTACTACTTGTAGCAGGCTTACTGCTTGTAGTAGGCTTTTTACTGCTCGTAGGCTTTTTACTGCTTGTGTTCTTATCCTTCTCAACCTTTTCCTCCTGCTTGGTTACCGTAATTACGGCCTCCTCCTTAGCTTCGGGAACAATGTCGATATAGGTTTCCTTTTCAACAAGTGCCTTTAAGTCAACCGATACCATATCGCCTTGGTTAACTGTTATACCTGCGGCGGTAAGGATATCGCCTGCGGTAGCCTTTGAAGTAAGGTGAGTAACGGTTTTATCGCCGTAGGTAATGTATACGGGGAAGTTTTCCTCAACCTCAATGGCAATTTTGTTGCCGTCACGGGTGGTAGCTACAACCTTGTAATTGTCGCTGTAGCCTGCGTGACCTAAAATACCGCGAACGTCACTCTTTAAGGTGTAAACGGTTTTGGTGGAGCCGCCTTCGGTAATGGAAACTACGTTAAGAGTAAGTCCAAAATAAACCGAGGTAGCAATAATAAGTGCGCACATACCTACAATAGAGGCGATACGTGCAAGCTTTTTAGCTACGCCCTTAAAATTCTTGGCGGGCTTTTCTGTATTCTTTTTAAACATAAAATAACTCCTTTAGTTTTTGCGGTAAAACCGCTTCACGTTGGGTGTTTTTTCCTGTAAAAAATTGTGCTCAAGGTTGAGCAAGATACAGTATATCATCAATTCGCAAAATGTCAAACAAAAACAAAAGCGCGTTTTTGTGCATATTGCACAAATAACAAAAAGATTTCAAAAGGTTACAACCTTGTAACCGTTTAAAATCTTGGAAAAAACGCCATTTTTTCCCAAACCAATTGTGCAAAACCACAATTTTTACCATAAAAATAGCGAAAGTGGGAGGAAACTCCTTGATTTTAGGGCTTTTTTGACCTTGAAAGCACAATATATGTTCATTTTTTTATGAAAGTGGCACAATATGGGCGAATTTGAAAAATTTAAAACTCCGTGTGCCTAATATGATATATACACTTTAAAACAGAAAAATATGCCGAAATATTTTAAAGCGGTTTTTAGTGTTTATTTTTTTTGGCGAGTGTGCTATAATGACTAAGCAAACAATTACCAAGGGTAATTGAACATATTCATTGCAATGATATTTGTAATTGCTTAGGGCAGATTGAATTTAAAGAGGAGCAGTATTATGCAGAATGTGAAAAAGCTTATAGCGGTAATGCTTATCTTCGTTTTAATCTTTTGTGCTTCTCCCAAGGTTTGTGCAGAGGAGGAAGAATTCGTTAATTTTACGGTTAGCGGCAAGGTTTATTACGATTATGCTTATGAGGTTTTGGAATTATTAAACGAGCTTAGGTTAAGCCTTGGAAAAGCACCTTTGAAAATGGATTATACCCTTATGAACGACGCTATGCTGCGCGCCGCGGAATCGGGCCTTTATTTTTCCCATACTCGCCCAAACGGCAGAGGGTGCTTTACTGCTGTTACCGAGCCCTTCAGCGCGGTAGGGGAAAATATTGCAATAGGGTACACGAGTCCGAAAGCTGTAATGAACGGCTGGATAAATTCACCCGGCCATTATTCAAATATGATAAGCGATTGCTATGATACCATAGGCGTAGGCTGCTTTAAAACAAGTAACGGCTGTTTGTGTTGGGCTCAGCTTTTTAACAGTAACCCCGCAAATGAAAAAACCGCGCAAGGCATTGAGGAAAGAACCTTTGATATTGAAGCAAAAAAAGAAAATCTCGGAATGGAGTATAAATTAACTAAAATCCCGTGTAGCCTTAAAAAGGGCGACAGCTTTAGCTTTGAATTCCAAAACTCCAATATTGAATTTACTCATGCAAAGCAAACGGTTGACTTATCCTCTTTGAGCTTTGTTTCCTCAAACGAAGGCGTTCTTGAATTTTCCGATAACGGCACTGCCGTCATTAAAGGCACGGGAATTGCAGATATTACGGTAATGGGTAAAAACGGCGGTGGAGTGTTTTTTAATGCACAGTACGATTCAGGACACCTTTATAAAAACGCTTGCGATACTACCTGTGAGTATTGCTCCAAAATCCGTACTGCGGCTCATTCCTTTGGCGGCGGAAGCTGTACCGAGGCAGCAATCTGTACTTTGTGCGGTGAATTGGGGGCAGACCCCACGGGACATAAATACAGCGGAGCGGGGGATGCCTTTTGTAACCTGTGCAACGAGGAGAGAATATTGGTGTACTTAAAGGGCGATGCCGACGGTGACCAAAACGTGACCACAAGCGATCTTGCGTATATAAAGCTTTACCTTGCGGGGGTGCTGACCCTTGAAAGTGTATCCGAAATACTTTGTGATCTTAACGGTGACAGCATTGTTAATACAGGTGATTTAGCGAATTTAAAGCTACACCTTGCAGGGGTAATAACGCTTGAGCCTTTAAAATCAGGTTCGGATTATTAGTGTTTGCTTAACGTAATTTATCTGTTATTAATGTTCTTGGCTACAGACTTAACGGTAAGCGAAAAAAAGACGTCGTTGTGAATCCTGTTAAGTACGAAACCGTCGTATTTGAAGAGGGGGACCAAATAGTGGTTATCGCCGATAATTGATTTCGGTTAGTATTCTATAATTTTTCGTACGTCAGGTGTTGTCAACCTATACGTAGTGCGGCAAAAAATATAAAGCGAGGTTATTACCTCGCTTTTATTGTTTACGATATTTTGAAGGGGATATTCCTGTTTTAGATTTGAAAGCTCTGCTGAAGTTAAACGAAGAGGCGTATCCCAACGTTTCAGCAATCTCTTCTAATGTCACTCCGTTTTTGAGCATAGTACAGGCGTATTCCGTCTTTTTTTGTGTAATATATGCCTTTGGAGTTAATCCGTGCACCTTTTTAAATTCTCGTGATATATAACTATACGTATATCCAAATACCTTCGAGAGTTGTTCCAAAGACATTATCCTGAGAAAGTGAGCATCGAGATAGCGCTTTATTTCGGTGAGAGTTTCATCATACGAAAGTATTTGTTCAAAGGTTTTTTCATCATCTATACGAGCGAGTTTTACGAGAATCGAAGTTATAAGGGAATCAAGATTTAAATCTGAAAAGGTTGTGCCTGAAAAACGGAACTCGTTTATAATATCTGCAAAGCAGGACTCAATATTCGGCATATAAAACGTACGTCTTTCTTTTGCTTTAGAAATTATAGCATCAAGCAAGGTGAGGCAGTGTCCTGTCTTAAAGTTGATTGCAAGGGTCTGAAAATGAGCTCTCCTTTTTCCTTCAACAGCGTGAGTTTCACCCTTAAACGTTACGTGAGCGTGGTGCTTATCTATCCTATCAGACAGGTTATCCGCAAAAGTTAATAATCCGTTCAAATGCGAAAACGTAATTTCGAGATCACAAAGCTGGCGATGTTTTTTGATAGAAAAAGCTTGACTGTACCTGGACTCTGCGACCTGAATAATTGTATAATTTTGTGTCTCAATAGGTGACAAAAGCTTATACGTTTCGGTATCGTAAAACAGATTTTGAAAAATGTGTGAGTCGTGATTTCTAATAATGTACTTCATGCGTCTTATTATATCATAAACGTAAAATATGTCAATAATAAGAATATCAAAAAATGATATGTTTCTATTGGCTTTAAGATATGGCGTTTTGAAAGCATATAGTGATAAAATGATAATACTATCTTTTACGGAGGGGATTGTTATGAAATTTCGGATTTTGGGTAGCGGCGGCGGTGAAGGTTTTCCCGCTCCGTTCTGTTCTTGCGAGCATTGTGAGGATGCGAGAAAGCAAGGCGGAAAAAGTCTGAGAACCCTTTCTCAGTCAATAATAGATAATGATCTGTTAATCGATTTACCTTCCGACACAAATGCACATTGTCTGAGATTCGGAATTAATTTGGGACAAATACAAAATGTATTGATTACTCATTCTCACCCCGACCATTATATGCCGGATTTATTAGCAACAAGAGGCGGTTTTTGTGCGCACAATATGAAATACAAGAATTTGTATATTTACGGGCCTTCTGATTTGAAGGAGCTTTTTAACCGCGTAAGCATCTCCGAAACAATCAGGGAGAATATTCATTTCATTGTTCTTAACGCAGGCGAAAAAGTGAAAATAGGCGAATACGACGTAACACCGATTGATGCTCTGCACGCCCCCACGCTTGGAAGCCTTAATTATATAATTGAAAAAGACGGAAAATCACTTCTATATCTTATAGACAGCGGTTATCCCACAGAGGCGACACTTGAATCTCTTAAAGGTATGAACAAGGTTTTCGACGCCGTTGTTATGGACGGAACGATGGGAATTTCAGAACCCTTGACCTACCTGTACCATATGGGTTACAAAGAAAATAAACAGTTAAAACAAGAACTTATACTAAAAGGTATAGCAGACACAGACACACGTTTTGTGGTAACACACATCACTCACAACAAATCAGAATACCACGAAAAAGTAGAAGAGATTTTTAAAGATACGGGAATTAGTGTTGCGTACGATGGCTTTGAAACAGAGATTTAATTATATTGAGGTATAAAAATGAATAGACGTTGGATTGTGATATTTGATAATTATAGCGATATTGAAAAAAGAGCTATTAACCTTCTGTATGCAGAAATATCGGATAAACTGAATTACGTTCTTCCAATAAAAAATTCAAACGGTATTTCCAATGAAGAATTCAAAAGCTACAATATAATTATTGTGGGCAAAGCAAGTGATAACAGGTTAATCGAAGAAATTGAAAATCAAAACATCATACAAACTCCTAAAAAATGTGAAGGCTACTCTATCTATGTGGGAAACAGCATTTACAACGCTGAAAATCAAATGATAGTTATTAGCGGCTTTGATTCGGCAGGGGTTTTATACGGCTGTATGGATTTTTGCAATAAATATCTATGTGACGTCGCTTTTAAAAATAAGGATATTTGGAAAGACGGCACTTATGACAATATGTTTGATAACAAACTGAATAATTGGTGCATCGGCAGTAATCCCGTTATTAAAAGACGCGCTATTTGGACGTGGGGACACGTTATATATGACTATCGTGATTTTTTCGAAAATATGGCAAGACTACGTCTCAACGAGATTGTTATATGGAACGACGTTGTCCCTATCAATGCCAAAGACGTTGTAGAATATGCGCATAGTCTTAATATTAAGGTGATTTGGGGATTTGCGTGGGGATGGGACACTAAACTTAATAACATCCTTAAGAATTATGACCAAAACACACTCAAAGAAATAAAGCAAAAGGTACTGGAAACATATAAAAATCAATACCTTGGTACAAAAGCAGACGGAATTTATTTTCAGTCTTTTACCGAACTTAACGAAGAAATTGTAAACGGTAAATGTGTAGCCCAACTTGTTACCGAGCTTGTAAACGATATTGCAGGCAGCCTTTTTAACCTTTATCCCAATTTACATATACAGTTCGGGCTCCACGCAACCTCCGTTAAAAACAAGTTAGAATACATCAAAAACGTAGATAAGCGAATTTTTATAGTTTGGGAGGACTGTGGCAGCTTTCCCTTCGAATATTATGCCGACAAAACCGACGATTTTAAAAACACACTGGAGTTCACCAAAAACACTTTAGCACTCAGAGGCAGTGATGAAAAATGGGGCGCTGTTTTAAAAGGTATGCTAAAGCTTGATTGGACAAAATTTGAACACGTAACCGAGCCGTTTATACTCGGTCAGCGTACCAATAACTTTATAAAAGGTCGACAAATAAACAAAAATAGAATATGGAAGCTTCAACAGGCAAGCTGGCTTAAGAACGCAGAGTGTTTAAAGCAAGTGATTGAAGCGGTTGCCGAAACTGACCGCGACTGCGTTGTGCAGGCTCTTGTTGAAGATGCAATGCTTGAAAACCAAATTATGCTACCCGTAGCGTTGTATGCCGATATGCTTTGGGACTGCAATCGAGACGTGTATGAAATAGTCGAACAGGTATCAAAATACCGTTGTGTACAGTATGCAAACATATAGGAGAAATCTGTATGAAAGATGTTTATAATAAATTCAAAAGTGAATTGCTCGATTTTTGCGTTCCGTTTTGGCTTAAACATTCAATTGATGAAATAAACGGCGGCATATATAACTGTCTTGATCGCGAAGGAAGAATTTATTCCGAGGATAAAAGTGTTTGGATGCAAGGCAGGGCAGGCTGGATGTTTGCTTATATCTATAATCATATTGAGAAAAAAGATATATACTTAACCATATCCAAAAGCTGTATTGATTTTGCTGCAAAGCATTGTATCGACAGCGACGGCAGAATGTTTTTTACCGTAACAAAAGACGGACTGCCGCTTAGGAAACGGCGGTATTGGTTTTCCGAAACCTTTTACATTATGGCAAATGCGGAATTCTATATGGCAACCAAAGATGCCGAATATCTTAAAACGGCAAAAAAGTATTTCGATTTTGTATACGGGATGTATATTGACCCAAAAACTGACCCTTATAAAATCACTCCAAAAAGTTGCGCCGAAACCCGTAATACCAAAACCTTAGCCAATCCTATGATACTATTAAACGTTGCGTCAATTATGCGTGAAGCAGACGTTGAAAGATATTCCTATTACGATGACGTTATTACATCACTTATAGAGGATATACGGCTTTTTTATAAACCGGAGTATAAAGCAATGTTTGAAAACGTAAGCGTGCCTGACAACAGCGTAATTTTAAATTCAGCGCCCTGCCGCGTTATTAATCCCGGACACGATATAGAATGCGCATGGTTTCTTTTGGAGGAAGCTATAAAAAGAAACGATAGTGAACTTATTAGTTTTGCAAAAGAAGTTTTTGATAACGCTTTTGAGCTTGGTTGGGACAAAGAATATGGCGGAATTTTATATTTCAAGGACGTCTTAGGCTTCCCCGTTGAAGCGTATGAGCACGATATGAAGCTTTGGTGGCCGCATAACGAGGCAATTATAGCAGCGCTTATGCTGTATATTAACACGGGAGAACAGAAGTATAAGGAAATTTTCGCAGAAGTATCAAACTATGCCTTTGAACATTTTTCCGATCACAAATACGGCGAATGGTTCGGTTACTTGCGCCGTGACGGATTGCCTACGGAGCCTGCCTGCAAAGGCCATACTTATAAAGGCCCTTTTCACGTTATGAGAATGCTTTCTAAATGTATGCAGCTTTTGGAAAAACATCTTGAAAAAACGTATTGATTTTAACGGATAAATAAAATATTGCTTTACTTTTTTAAAAAACGCATTATAATAAAATTGTCAAAGCTTGGTAAAAGGAGAAGTATTATGGAATTTTTAAAACTTGAAGAAATGACAGTTGAACAAAAAGTCGGTATGCTTTTGTGCGCACGTCGTTTTTGGAGAAACACCGATGACGTTGACTTTATTTTAGAACTCGTTAAAAAAAGAGCGCTTGGCTGTGTTCAGGCACCTTTTAACCAGCCTGAAATAATCAAAAAAATAAAGGAAACGGCTGACTATCCGATTATTCTTGTAAACGATACCGAAAGAGGTTATCCTACCTCTCCACGCCCAAAAGTACCTCTTATTTGTCTTGCCGCAACAGGCAATAAAGATTATGTGCGTTCCTTTGCAAGATGTCTTGTAGCGGATGCAAAGGCTGATAACTGTAACGGTACTTGGGGTCCTGTTATTGATATACTTAACAGTGATGGTCCTTGTAGAGTTTCACGTGTTTTCTCCGACGACCCTCAAAAGGTTGCAGAGTATGCCGAGGAAATTGCAAGAGTATATAATGAAAATCATTATTTTTCTTGCGGTAAGCACTATCCCGGTAGCGGTAAAGAAGGGGTAGATACCCATATGATGGGAGCATATAATGATTATACCGAAGAAGAATTGATTGAAAGAAATTTAGTTCCGTATATTCACCTTTGGAAAAAAGGCTTGTTGCCCAGCATAATGGTAGATCACAGCACGTTTGTAAAAATTGATCCCGAACGTCCTGCATCCCTTTCGAAAAAGGTTATTGATATTATAAGAAATATGGGCTATGACGGAGTAATGTTTTCCGATTCCTTTGCTATGATGGCAATTCTTCAGGAATTTGGCGAAGAAAAACTCTACGGTATGGCTGTTAATGCGGGTATTGATATCGTGCTTCCTAACTATATGACACCCGTCAGAGAAACCTATGAATTGTTGCTCCAAAACTATAAAGACGGCGCTTTCACCGAAGAACGTCTTAACGAGGCTGTTCGCCGTGTGCTCAATCTTATGGAATTTGTCGGCACCGAACCCGAAACACCCCTCGTTATTACTAAAGAAGATGAAGAAAATCTTGCCGCTATTTCAAGAGACTGCATAACCGCAGTATGCGACGAAGGAGTAACTGCCGCTATCGGTGACGTAAATAAAAAGCGTCTTTTCGTTGTACTTACCGAAAATGATTTTGAGGTTTTAGGTGAAGGCGAAGAAATTACTGTGGGCAAATGGTACTATCCTAATAACATTGCCCAAAAGATTAAAAAAGAATTTCCGAATTCCGAAGTTGTATTCCTTAAAGAATTTTCAAGCGCGGCAGAGAATGACAAAATACTTCGTACTGCAACCAAATATGATGAGGTTGTTTGCGTAACGTTTTGTACCACCACCTGTTATCTTGGAACAGATAGCTTAACACGTCGCACAGAAGCAGTTTTAAACTCACTTGCTTTCTCTAAAAAGTTAAAGACTATAGTGCATTTCGGCAATCCTCACGCTCTTCTCCCCGTACTTCACATTCCGAGAAAGATTTTCGGATATATGATTACCGAATCTCAAGAATATGCTATTGACGTTATTGCAGGAAAACTTGAAGCAAAAGGAACTCTTCCCTTTAACATTCAGTATAAATAAAAAACTAAGTTTACAAAAAGCAGATGCAAAAAAGCATCTGCTTTTTTAACGGGTTGATGCAAAATCATCCCGTTATTTTTATATATTTTTAATTAGTGAAATTAAATAATTTATTGACCTAAATTCGTGTAATGCTAATTTAGGTCTTTTTTTATTGCAATTCGATAAAAAATGTGGTAAACTATTATTGCCAAACCAATTGAATATAAAATTAGGGGCAATCTTTTTGTTTTTATAAGATTGTTTGCTTTTGCATATACTCATAATGTGAATTTGATAAAAATGCAAATTCCGTCGATATGAGTGTGTGCTTATTGCCCTTTATATTGAATTGGTTTGGCGACTATCGGAGTTTGCGTTTTTTGTGCGGTTACTTCGGTAGCCGCACTTTTTTATTTTTAGGAGGAAAAGAGAATGGCAGATTTACAGTTTCAGCTTTGTCCAAGATGTAGACAAGGACATTTGTTTGCGATTTCAGAAAGAACTGGTGGATTTAGTGCAGGAAAGGCCGCTATAGGCGCTGTTTTATTAGGTCCCATCGGTTTAGCAGCAGGAGCATTAGGAAAGAAAAAAACTCAATACCAATGTAATAAATGTGGCTATTTGGTTGAAAAATAATCTGATATATGAGGGAATAGTAATGAATGGAGAAAATAATAAACAATTAGTTCTAAAAGACGGAGTTTTATATGAAGGAGAAGTATTTGCCGACGTGCCTCACGGATATGGTAAAGCGAATTATGGTGATGGATGCTATTATGAAGGTAATTGGGATTGTGGCAAGCGTAGTGGCAAAGGTATTAAAAGGTATACAGATTCCATTTATGAAGGAGAATGGCGCAACGATAAAAGAAACGGGTTCGGTAAATTGATATGGGATAAAGGTGGTGAGTGGATAGGTGAATTTAAAGATGATAAGTATTGGTGTGGATCAGGTAGAAAATATTATACTGACTCATACTATGACGGAGAAATAAAAAACGGGGAAAGGGACGGTCGCGGAAAGATCGTTTGGAACAATGGTGGCGAATGGGAAGGTATATTTAAGAATGACAAATATTGGTGTGGAACAGGAAGACGATATTATACAGACTCATATTTTGATGGTGAAGTTGTTGAGGGGAAGAGAAACGGATTAGGTAAACTTGTTTGGAACAGTGGTGGCGAGTGGAACGGAGAATACAAAGACGATTTGCGATGGTGCGGTAGTGGCAAGATATATGACGATTTAGGGGTTTTTGATGGCGAAATTAAAGAAGGAAAGCAAAATGGCAACGGAAAATATATATATCATGCCGGTGGCGAATGGTCTGGTGAATATAAGGATAACAATAAATGGAATGGTTCAGGAATAATAAAACATAAGGATAGCGTATATGATGGCGAAATCAAAAATGGAGAAAAATATATAGGCAAACTTATTTGGAATGCAGGCGGTGAATGGGAAGGCGAATTTAAAAATGGACTCCCATGGACTGGAAATGGGAAAATATGGTTTAGCGATAAAGAATATTATGAAGGCGAACTTTTAAAAGGGCAAAAACATGGTCAAGGAATGCAAATGACATATGAAATTCTTTTTAAAGGTGAATATAGAAATAACGATTTATATCGCGGAGAAGGATGTGTTCGGTATGCTAATGGTTTAGGAAAATATACAGGACAAATCTATAATAATGGGAAACATGGACGTGGAATAATTCAGTGGCATGATGGAACTGAGTGGGTTGGTGAATTTAGAAATAATGAACCTTGGGAGGGTTCTGGTAATTGGTGTTTTGAAGACGGGAGTTGTGCATTTGTAGAATACCAAAATGGAAAATTAAAATCAAATAATGGATGCTACATAGCTACAGCTGTTTATGGTTCTTACGATTGTCCTGAGGTTTGGGTATTACGCCGATTCCGTGATTACACATTAGCAGAAACTAAATATGGAAGAACTTTTATTAAGATTTATTATGCAATAAGTCCTATACTTGTTAAATGGTTTGGGGAAACACGATGGTTTAAATGTTTATGGAGAAGCCGCCTCGATAAAATGATCATTAAATTGCAAGAGAAGGGTATAGATTCTTCGCCTTATGAGGATAGATTTTAACATTGTTGGAAAAGCAGATGCTAAAAAGCATCTGCTTTTTATTTACTTATAAATTTTTTTGTGGTATAATATATCTGTATAAATTTGCTTTGTGAGGTGAGAACGTGGACAAGTTTATTTTACATTCAAAATATAAGCCGACGGGAGATCAGCCGCAGGCGATAGAAAAATTGGTTAACGGTTTAAACAGTGGTCTTAAAGAGCAGGTTTTATTAGGTGTTACAGGCTCGGGTAAAACCTTTACCATGGCTAACGTTATTGAAAAAATAAACCGACCAACCTTAGTTCTCGCTCACAATAAAACTCTGGCGGCACAGCTTTGCACCGAATTTAAAGAGCTATTCCCCGAAAACGCGGTGGAATATTTTGTATCCTAACACAAGATTTGCACTAAAAAAACGCTACAAAAAGCAGTTTTTAGGGACTTTTTAACACAAGATAACACGTAAAACACTATATAAACCAAATAAATTTGTGACCTAAATTCGTGTAAAACAAAAAGTGCGGATAAACTCCGCACTTTTTGTTTTTAGAATTCGTTATAAACCTCATGGTAAGGTCTTACCGTTCCGTCAAATTTAATAAATGCAAGGTTGCCGATTCCGTCGGTAACGGGGCCTTCGTCAGGATTGTGCAGGTCGGCGCAACCGCTCGACCAAAGGGCGTGCGCTACAAAGCCTGCGTTATATTTCTGTAAGGTGCTAAGCGTTCCTCTTATGAATTCGCCGCGAACCTTATCGTCAAGAGAACCCCAGCAGCATTCATTTGAAATAAGTTCTTTGCCGTGTTTCTTGGCTTCGTCAACGAAGTTTTTAACCTTTTTGTCAAACTTTTCAAGGTTGTCGTCGGTATAATATAAATGGGTTAAATAAACGTCACACATATCGTCGAAAACTTCCATCGGCTGAAGACCCGTTGTGCCGATACCGATAGGTTGTGTAACCCCTTCATTAATAAGAATATTGGTCATTCTGTGAAGCCAGCTGAGTTCATATTTTTCAATGATATCTTTAGCGGGGAAGTCCTGAGTGTTATAAGCAAGAGGTTCGTTGCAAACGTCCCAAACAAGAATTTGTTCTTCGTCTTTAAAGGCTTTTGCAAGATCTTCAACATATTTTGTAAAGGGGTCACCGAATTTGTGAAGCCAACTGCTGTTAGGGAGAAAATGGTCTATGTATATGCCGTCACAGTCTAAAATCGGGTCGTGCCAACGATTAAAAAGACAGGGCATAACGTAAATGCCAAGTTCACGACAAATTTCAATAACGTCTTTTATGCAGTCAGTGAATTTTTCTCCCATTTTAAGATAAGCGTTCCAAGAAAGCCAAATGCGAACAGTATTGAAATTAGGAAAGCATTTTTTGCCGTGAGTAAGTTCTTTTTTCCATACCTCTTTGTCAAAAAGTAACCAATCTTCAAGCGCACCCGTTGAATAGGTGGGATGATAGTTAAAACCCTTAACCTCGGCTGCGGGAATTTTAAGTTTTCTCATAACAAACTCTCCTTTAAACAAGATTGTGCATTAACCAAATTTTGAGTTAATTATATAGTGGGTATTTTGTTTAGTCAAGATAATTTACTGACCTAAATTCGTGTAATTACGATTTTAGGTCTTTTTTTGCAACGTTTCTATATATTATATATTTAATAATCTTATTTACTTAAAATGAAATTTGTGGTATAATATATCTGTATAAATTTGCTTTGTGAGGTGAGAACGTGGACAAGTTTATTTTACACAGTAATTACAAACCAACAGGCGATCAGCCGCAGGCGATAGAAAAATTGGTTAACGGTTTAAATAGTGGCCTTAAAGAGCAGGTTTTATTAGGTGTTACAGGCTCGGGTAAGACCTTTACCATGGCTAACGTTATTGAAAAAATAAACCGACCCACCTTAGTTCTCGCTCACAATAAAACTCTGGCGGCACAGCTTTGCAGTGAATTTCGCGAGCTATTCCCAGAAAATGCGGTGGAGTATTTTGTATCCTATTACGACTACTATCAGCCCGAGGCCTATATACCCGGCAGTGATACCTATATTGAAAAGGATTCCGCCATTAACGACGAAATTGATAAGCTCAGACACTCTGCCACCTGCGCGCTTAGTGAGCGCAGAGACGTTATAATTGTTGCTTCGGTTTCCTGCATTTATACCTTAGGTGACCCTATTGACTATAGAGAAATGGTTATTTCTTTGCGGCAGGGAAATACGATGGAAAGAGATACCCTTATACGCCGTCTTATAACCTTACAGTATGAGCGAAACGATATAAACTTTATACGAAATAAATTCCGAGTGCGCGGAGATACGGTGGATATTTACCCTGCGTATTCCTATGAAAACGCCATAAGGGTAGAGTTTTTCGGTGATGAAATCGACCGTATTTGTGAAATTAACACCGTAACGGGTGAAATAAAGAATACCCTAAGCCACGTGGCTGTTTATCCTGCTTCTCACTATATTATTTCGGAGGAAAAGTTAGAGGAAGGCTTAAAGCGTATACTTGACGAAATGGAGGAGCGGGTAGAGTTTTTTGAGAGTCAGGGCAAGCTGATTGAGGCTCAAAGAATTCGACAACGTACCGAATATGACGTTGAAATGCTAAAAGAAGTGGGAGCCTGTAAGGGTATAGAAAACTATTCGGGTGTGCTTGCGGGAAGACCGCGCGGCAGTACTCCTTCTACGCTTCTTGATTATTTCCCCGATGATTTCGTGCTTTTCGTAGATGAATCACACGTAACACTTCCTCAGGTAAGGGGTATGCACGGCGGCGATTTTGCAAGAAAATCAAACCTTGTAGACTACGGCTTCAGGTTGCCCTCCGCCTTTGATAACCGTCCCCTTAATTTTAATGAGTTTTATTCTCATATTAATCAGGCGGTATTTGTTTCGGCTACACCGGGCGAATTTGAAAAAAGCGTTTCTGCCGCAACGGTAGAGCAGGTTATCCGTCCTACGGGACTTCTTGACCCCGAAATATCGGTGCGCCCGAGTGACGGCCAAATTGATGACCTTATTTCGGAAATAAATATACGTGTTGAGAAAAAGGAAAGGGTGCTTATTACTACCCTTACCAAAAAAATGGCGGAGGATTTAACCGATTATCTGTTGGGTGTTTCAATTAAGGTTAAATATATGCACCACGATATTGATACCATTGAGCGCATGGAGATAATTAGAGATTTGCGTAAGGGCGAATTTGACGTGCTTGTAGGTATTAACCTTTTAAGAGAGGGACTTGATATTCCCGAGGTAAGCCTTGTTGCCATACTTGATGCCGATAAGGAAGGCTTTTTGCGAAGCGAAAGCTCTCTTATACAAACCGTGGGCAGAGCCGCCCGTAATGCAAACGGCAGTGTAATAATGTATGCCGACAGTGTAACGAGAAGTATGGAAGCGGCCATAACCGAAACCAATCGCAGAAGAGAAATCCAAATGGCGTATAACGAGAAAAACGGTATTGTGCCCAAAACCATTATTAAAGACGTTAGAGAAATTCTTGAAATTTCGGGCAAGAGCGTTTCGGAGCAAAAGAAGAAGCGTATGAGCAAGGCCGAAATTGAAAAGGAAATAGAAGTGCTTACCCGTCAAATGAAGGAAGCGGCAAAAATGCTGGAATTTGAACACGCCGCAATGCTTAGGGATAAAATAAAGAAACTTAAAGGTGAATAAAGTAAATTATGGCTTTAGAAAAAATAAGTATTAAGGGCGCGCGAGCCCATAATTTAAAAAACGTTGACCTTGAAATACCAAGGGACAAGCTCATAGTATTTACGGGACTCTCGGGCTCGGGTAAATCCTCCCTTGCCTTTGACACCATTTACGCTGAGGGACAGCGCAGGTACGTTGAGTCTCTGTCTTCCTATGCCCGTATGTTTTTAGGACAAATGGACAAGCCCGACGTTGACAGTATAGAGGGGCTTTCTCCCGCAATTTCCATCGACCAGAAAACAACCTCAAAAAACCCACGTTCAACCGTAGGCACCGTTACCGAAATTTACGATTATTTACGTTTGCTTTATGCGAGAACGGGTGTGCCCCATTGTCCTGTTTGCGGAAAGGAAATTAACGAGCAAACCACCGACCAAATTGTTAAAAAGGTTATGACCTTGCCCGAGGGCAGTAAAATTCAGGTGCTTGCTCCTACCGTAAGGGGTAAAAAGGGTCGCCACGAAAAGGAATTGGAGGCGGCTAAAAAGTCGGGCTTCGTAAGGGTGCGAATAGACGGCAATCTTTACGATTTATCGGAGGAAATAACCCTTGATAAAAATATTAAGCATCATATCGAAATAGTTGTTGACCGCCTTGTTATGAAGGAGGAAATAAAAAGCCGACTGAGTGACAGCATTGAAACGGCGGCGCGTATAGCCGACGGTATAGTTTATATCGACGTAATCGGCGGCGAGGAGCTGCACTTTTCACAAAACTACGCTTGTGATGAGCATGGAGTAAGCCTTCCCGAGCTTACTCCCACGCTGTTTTCCTTTAATAATCCGTTGGGCGCTTGTCCCGATTGCTCGGGTATAGGTAAATTTATGAAGGTTAATCCGGCCCTTATTATTGAGGATGACAGCCTTTCTATTATTAACGGTGCCTTCCGTTGCTCGGGCTGGAACACCAAGGGTACGGGAGCTTACTCAAGGGGTACCATAGCAAGAATGTACTTTGACGGTCTTGCCCGTCATTACGGCTTTGATATTAACACCCCCTTCAGAGATTTAACCGAGGAGCAGAAAAACGCGGTGCTTTTCGGTACTAACGGTGTGAAAATTGATTTCGACAAGCTACCCGAATGGGGGGGAGGCATATATAAAAGCGCCTTTGAGGGAGTTGTAACTAATCTTGAAAGACGCTTTAGGGAAACTACCTCCGACTATACGAAAAACGAAATTGAAAGCTATATGAGTGAATGCGTTTGTCCTACCTGCAACGGCGCAAGGCTTAAGCCTGAAGCCTTGGCGGTCACGGTTGGCGGCAAAAATATCGACGAGCTTTGCTGCCTTTCGGTTTCGGAGCATCTCGATTTTATAGAAACCTTCGACTGTACGGGACAAAACGAAAAAATTGCCCGCCCGATAGTTAAGGAGATTAAGGAGCGCCTTGCCTTTTTAAAGGGTGTAGGACTAAGCTATTTAAATCTTTCACGTTCGTCGGGTACCCTTTCCGGCGGAGAAAGTCAGCGTATTCGCCTTGCCACTCAAATAGGCTCGGGACTTACGGGTGTGCTTTATATTCTTGACGAGCCCAGTATAGGATTGCATCAGCGTGATAACGACCGCTTGCTTGCCGCCCTTAAAAGGCTTAGAGATTTAGGTAATACCCTTATTGTGGTTGAGCACGACGAGGATACCATGCGTGAAGCCGATTATATTGTTGACATAGGACCGGGCGCAGGTATTCACGGCGGCGAAATTATTTATTCCGGTGTTTTAGAGGGTCTGCTCAGCGCAGAAGGCTCCCTTACAAGCGATTACCTGACGGGCAGAAGAAAAATTCCCGTTCCTCAAAAAAGGCGTAAGGGTAACGGAAGCTTTTTAACCGTAAAGGGCGCAAGGGAAAATAACCTTAAAAACCTAAATGTAAAAATACCCCTTGGTACCTTTACCTGCGTTACGGGTGTTTCGGGCTCGGGTAAATCCTCCCTTGTTAACGACGTTATTTACCGTTACCTTGCAACAAAGCTTAATAAGGCGAGAATGGTGCCGGGTGCCTTTAAGGCGATAGAAGGTCTTGAAAATTTGGATAAGGTTATAGATATTGACCAATCGCCCATTGGCAGAACTCCCCGTTCAAACCCTGCTACCTATACGGGTGTATTTAACGATATTAGAGATTTATTCGCCGTTACCAAGGATGCCAAAATGAAGGGCTTCGGTCCGGGACGCTTCTCCTTTAACGTTAGGGGCGGCCGCTGTGAGGCATGTGAGGGCGACGGCATTATAAAAATAGAAATGCAGTTTTTGCCCGATGTTTACGTGCCCTGCGAGGTGTGTGGCGGCTCACGCTATAATGAGGAAACACTTTCTGTGCGCTATAAGGGTAAAAATATTTACGAGGTGCTTGAAATGACTGTAGAGGAGGCTATGTGCTTCTTCGAAAGCATTCCGAAAATTTACCGAAAAATTAAAACCCTTTACGAGGTAGGACTCGGCTACGTAAAATTAGGTCAGCCTGCAACAACCCTTTCGGGAGGCGAAGCACAGCGTGTTAAGCTTGCTACCGAGCTTTCAAAAAGGAGCACGGGTAAAACGATTTATATTCTCGACGAGCCTACTACCGGTCTTCATACTGCCGACGTGCACCGACTGTTAGAGGTGCTTGAAAGATTGGTTGATGCGGGCAATACCGTGCTTGTTATTGAACACAATCTTGACGTTATTAAAACTGCCGACCATATTATTGATTTGGGCCCCGAGGGTGGTGACGGCGGAGGCACCTTGGTTGCGCAGGGTACTCCCGAGCAGGTCAGCGAGAATGAAAAATCCTTTACGGGGAAATATTTAAAAAATATGCTTTAATTCACACATTATTAACCAAAAGTAAAAAGCGTTCTGTTATTTAATATATAAGGGGGGTGAGGTATTTGTTCGGTTTTATACGTGTGGCAAAGCCTGAGCTTAGGATAAAGGAGTACGACCTTTATAAGGCGGTGTATTGCTCGCTTTGTAAACGGCTTGGTAAGGATTACGGCTTTTTCAGTCGCTTTATTCTAAACTACGACTTTACCTTTACCGCTCTTTTAGAGTTAGCTCTTGCCGATAATTTCGGCGGAGTTAAGGGCGGAAGGTGTGTTTGTAACCCGTTTAAAAAATGCAATTACTGTAAAAGTGATGACGGCTTCGGACTTTCAGCCGCCGCGCTTATAATACTTTCATATTATAAGGTGGCAGACGACGTAGACGACGAAAGGCACTTCAAAAGGCTTATTGCAAAAATGCTGAAGGCTTTTATGAAGGGTGCCTACAAAAAGGCTAAAGGCAATTATCCGCAGGTTGAAATTATTGCCGCCGAGTATTATAATAACCAAAGGTGTGCCGAAGCAAATACCGAATGCGACCTTGATACCGCCGCAGAGCCCACCTCTAAAATGCTGTCACAGCTCTTGCCCCTTTGCACCGAAAACGGTAACGATAAAACGGCATTAGAATTTTTGGGCAGACTTATCGGACGGTATATTTACCTTTTAGACGCCCTGTGCGACAGGGAAAGGGATATTAAAAACGGTGCCTTTAATCCCTTGAAGCAATTATCCTTAACGGAAGCAAAGGAAAAAACAGAGCAACAGCTTTATATAGTAATTAACCAAGCAGAGAAAACCTTTGAGCTGCTTAATATTAAAAGGTTCAAAAACATACTCGGCAACATAATATACGTTGGTCTTGAGGACACGATGAAAACAGAAATAAACCGATTGGAGAAAAATAAATGAACGATCCGTATTCTATTTTAGGTGTTGACAAAAACGCAAGCGACGAGGATATTAAAAAGGCTTATCGCGAGCTGGCACGAAAGTACCATCCCGACCATTATGCCGATAATCCCTTGGCTTCTCTTGCCGCCGAAAAAATGAAGGAAATTAACGAAGCCTACGATACTATTATGAACGAGCGCAGAGGCGGACAAAATAGTACAGGCGGTGGCGGATATACCGCTCCAAGTGATTTTCAAGACGTGCGTGATATGATAAACCGCGGCCAAATAGATAAGGCTCAAATAGTGCTCGACGGTGTTCCCATTAGCAGAAGAAATGCCGAGTGGTACTTTTTAAGCGGAATGGTTCAGTACAGAAGGGGCTATTACGACAATGCATACTCAAGCTTTGCCAATGCTGTAAGGCTTGACCCCAATAATCCCGAGTACGCACAGGCCTATAGTAAAATTCAGCGTCAGTCAAGGGGTAACTACGGTAACCCCTACAGAACCTACGGTAATGCAGGCGGCTGTGATGCCTGCGATTGCTGTCAGGGTCTTATTTGTGCCGATTGCTGCTGTGAATGTATGGGCGGCGACCTTATAGGCTGTTGCTGATATGAAAAAGAAAACGGCTTTTATAGCTTTGTGCGGTGTTGTTTCGGCACTTATTTGCTCGGTTATGGCGGCGGCATATTTCCCGTTTTTAACCTATGCCGTTCCTGCTGTGGCAGGCGCGCTTATAATAATACCCTTAGTGGAGGCGGGCAGAGGCTATGCCCTTGGTACCTATATCGTTACTTCACTTTTGGTTATGCTTTTTGCCGAAAACGAAGCAAAGCTGATGTATATATGCCTTTTCGGGTATTATCCCGTTTTAAAGGCAGTTTTTGAAAAAATCAAAATACGTGCAGTTGAGTATATACTTAAATTTTTGGTGTTTAATCTTGCCGTTACTGCCGTTTATCTTTTGTTTGCAGGCGTTTTTATGATTGACACTGAAGGCCTTGGCGATTTTGGTAAATACAGCGTTATCGTTCTTTATGCTGTGGGAAACGTGGCTTTTGTGCTTTACGATATTTGTTTGGCAAGGCTGTGCAGCCTGTATTTTTACAGACTTCACCCGAAAATTAAAAAAATAATGAAAACAGAAGGATAAGGACTTGAAGGTAGTAGTTATCGGCGGCGGTGCCGCAGGATTAATGGCGGCCGCGGCGGCGGCTCAAAACGGGCATAGCGTTACGGTAATTGAGCGTAACGAGCGTCCCGCAAGAAAAATACTGGTTACGGGTAAGGGCAGGTGTAACGTTACCAATAATTGTGACGTTGATACCCTTATGAGCAATATCCCCCGTAACGGTAGGTTTCTTTATTCTGCCTTTAACGCTTTTTCGCCTCAGGACACTATCAGCTATTTTGAAAATTTAGGGGTACCCCTTAAAACCGAAAGGGGAAACCGTGTTTTTCCCGTTTCCGATAAAGCTATGGATATTGCCGATGCATTGGTTCGCGGAATAAGAAAAAGCGGCGTTACGGTTATTAACGGCAGGGTGCAAAGCATTAACGCTGTCGACGGCGCCGTTGCTTCGGTAAGGCTTTATGATAACAGCGAAATCAGTGCCGACAGGGTTATTCTTGCAACGGGCGGACTTTCTTATCCCGGTACGGGCTCAACGGGAGACGGCTACGGTATTGCCAAAGCTCTTGGACATACCGTTACACCGCTTCGCCCCTCCTTAGTGCCTGTTTGTATTAAGGAGGGCTTTGCCGCAAGGCTTATGGGCCTTTCTCTTAAAAACGTTACACTTACCCTTTATAAGGAGGGTAAGAAAAAACCGATTTTTACCGAAATGGGGGAAATGCTTTTTACCCATTTCGGCATCAGCGGTCCCTTGGCACTTTCGGCCTCGGCTCATATTGACGGTTTGAATACCGAAGGCTATGAATGTGAGGTCGATTTAAAGCCTGCTTTAAGCGAGGAACAGCTTGATAAACGCCTTTGCAGGGACTTTAGTGAAAATTTAAACAAAAACTTCAGAAACGCCCTTGACGCTCTGTTGCCTCAAAAGCTTATACCCGTTATAGTGGGAATGTCGTCTATTCCTGCCGAAACAAAGGTGAATCAAATAAGCAAGGAGCAAAGGCTTAATTTCGTAAGACTTTTAAAGCATCTTAAAATGACGGTGTCGGGACTTCGCCCCGTAGAGGAAGCGGTAATTACAAGCGGCGGAATAAGTATTAAGGAAATAAACTCCGCAACAATGGAATCAAAGCTTATAGGCGGACTTTTCTTCGCTGGGGAAATTATCGACGTAGACGCTTATACGGGCGGATTTAATTTGCAAATTGCTTTTTCGACCGGTTTTCTTGCCGGCAGTAAGGTAACCTTTTAAGATAATATAACAAAGGCGCCCTCTTTCGGAGCGTTCGGTTATAAAACAAGGAGAAAATTATGCTTAATAAAACTGTTGCAATTGCTATTGATGGCCCTGCAGGAGCAGGAAAAAGCACCATAGCCAAGGCCTTGGCGGCAAGGCTTGATTATATTTACGTTGATACGGGCGCTCTTTACCGCTCCATAGGTCTTGCCTTTATGCGAAAGGGCTTTGACCGACAGCTTAGCTGTGACGTGGCAAAGGAGCTTTCCGACGTTAAGGTTGATATTCGCTTTATAAACGGAGTACAGCACGTGTTTTTAGGTGATGAGGACGTAAGTGAGGCTATAAGAACTCCCGAAGCCTCTATGATGGCATCTGCCGTATCTGCAAAGCCGGAGGTAAGACAGTATTTACTCGAAATGCAAAGAGATTTTGCAAGGAAGTATAACTGTATTATGGACGGCAGAGATATCGGCACCGTTGTTCTCCCTACGGCGCAGGTTAAAATTTTTCTTACCGCAAGTGATGAGGAAAGGGCAATGCGCCGTTATAAGGAGCTTCGTGAAAAGGGTGACACGGCTACCTATGAAGAGGTGTTAAGCGATATGCGACAAAGGGATTATAACGATTCTCACCGCGCTATTGCTCCCCTAAAGCCTGCTGAGGATGCGATAATTGCCGACACAACGGGCAAGGGCCTTGAGGAATCGGTATTAATGCTTATGAGTATTATAAAGGAGAAGACTGAATGACACTCTTTTATCGTATTGTAAGGGGTATTGCTTATTTGCCCGTTCATGCTTTTTTCCGTATAAAAAAATACGGAGTACATAATATTCCTAAAAGCGGTTCGGTTATTCTTTGCTGTAACCATACTTCAATAAGCGATATTCTGCTTATGGCGGTGCTATGCCCAAGACAGGTTCACTTTATGGGCAAGGACGAGCTGTTTAAAAACAAAATTTTAGCCTTTCTTTTTAAAAAGCTGGGCGCTTTTCCCGTAAACCGCAGAACAGGTGACAAGGGTGCAATAAACCATGCGGAAAAGGTTTTAAATAACGGTGGAATTTTAGGTATATTCCCTGAGGGCACCCGACATACCGACGGTGCTCCCCACAAGGCGAAGCCGGGTACCGCTATGCTGGCGATATCCACCAAGGCGCCTATTGTGCCTTGCGCCGTGTACAGAGATAAAGCAAGGGTTAGACTTTTTCAAAAGGCGACCTTCCGTTTTGGTACGCCTATAGCGTATGAGGAATATATAGGCGAGGACGAGGGCAGAGCAGCTATCCGCCGAGTATCGGAGCTTATCACCGAAAAAATTACCGAGCTTTGGGAGATGAAGCATTGAAAATAACCGTTGCAAAAACTGCAGGCTTCTGCTTTGGAGTAAACCGTGCGGTAAGTATGGTAGAGGATTTGGTAAAGGAAGGTAAAAGGGTTTGTACTCTGGGCCCTATTATTCATAATGAGCAGTTGGTTGAAGAACTGAAAGAAAAGGGTGTAAGGGTTGTTTCTGCACCTAAAGAAGCGGAAAAGGGCGAAACCCTTGTAATACGTTCCCACGGTGTACCTGCCGCCGTTTACGAGGAGGCTCTGGTATGCGCTACCGAGGTTTGTGATGCAACCTGTCCCTTCGTTGCTAAAATTCACAGCATTGTAAAAAGTGCCGCCGAGCAAAACCATACGGTTTTAATAGCGGGCGACCCTAAGCATCACGAGGTAATCGGCATTTGCGGAAATGCTGAAAATACGCCTACCTTTGTCTTTTCAAATGCAGAAGAACTTGAAAAAATACTGACAGAGAACAATAATTTTGAAAAAAAGAGCATAACTGCGGTGTCGCAGACCACCTTTAATGCAGAAATTTGGTCAGAATGTCAAAAAATTTTAAAAAAAGGGTGTACAAATGCTTTTGTTTTTGATACAATATGTAATGCGACTGCGATGCGCCAGCAAGAGGCATACTGCTTATCGAAAAAAAGCGACTGTATGATCGTTATCGGGGGGCAGCACAGCTCAAACACTGCAAAGCTGTTTGACGTTTGCTCTGCCAACTGCAGGCACACCTATTTCGTTTCCACCGCCGCTGATTTAAAGGCTGAGTGGTACGTCGGTAAGGAAAACGTCGGAGTCGTCGCCGGAGCATCTACGCCGGCGCATATCATTAAGGAGGTTATTAAAACCATGTCGGAAAATTTACAATCGGTTGAACAGGTAGAAGAGGCTGTTCAAAAAAGCTTTGAGGAAATGACTGATGAAGAAGCATTCGAGGCATCCCTCAGCGCGTTAACCGGAGACCAGAAGGTTACCGGTACTGTTCTTGCAGTAAGCGAGAATGAGATTCAGGTTGACATCGGCAGAGGACTTGCCGGTTACGTATCTAAGGAGGAATACTCTGCAGATCCTAACGCTGATATCTTAAAGGAAGTAAGCGTAGGAGATACAATGAATCTTATCATAATGCGCACAAATGATCAGGAAGGAATCGTAATGCTCTCTAAGCGTCGCTTCGATGCTATTGCCGGTTGGGACAATATTGTTGCAGCCAAAGACAGCGGTGAGATTCTTACCGGTCTTGTTAAAGATATCATTAAGGGCGGTGTTACCGTTTTCTGTAACGGTATTCGCGTATTCATTCCTGCCTCTCAGGCAACCCTTTCAAAGAGCGAGCCTCTTGACGGTTTAAAGGGTAAGGAAGTTCGTTTCCAGATTATCGAAATCGGTCGCGGAAGAAGAGCTGTAGGTTCTATTCGCAACGTACTTAAGGAAGAAAGAAAGGCCGCCGCTTCCAAGGTTTGGGAGTCTATCGCAGTTGGCGACCGCTTTGTAGGAAAGGTTAAGTCTCTTACCAGCTACGGCGCATTCGTTGACCTTGGCGGTGTAGACGGAATGGTTCATATTTCCGAGCTTTCCTGGCAGAAAATTAAGAATCCCAGCGAGGTTGTTTTAGTAGGTGACGAGGTTGAGGTTTACGTTAAGGCTATCGACACCGAAAAGAAGAAGATTTCCTTAGGCTATAAGAAGCCCGAAGAAAATCCGTGGGTAATTTTCGAAAAGAATTTTGCCGTTGACGATACCGTTAAGGCTACTGTTGTTAGTATGACCACTTACGGCGCTTTCGCTCGCATTATCCCCGGTATTGACGGTCTTGTGCACATTTCTCAAATTGCTAACAAGCACGTTGCTAAGCCGCAGGATGAATTGACCATCGGTCAGGAAATCGAGGCTAAGATTATTGCTGTTGACTATGAAAAGAAGCGTGTAAGCCTTTCTATCCGCGCTCTCCTTCCCGAAGAGGCTGCTGCTGAAGAAGCGGTAGAGGAAGCAGCAGAAGAAGCTACAGAAGAATAATTAAGGCAAAACTCCCGTGAGCAAACGGGAGTTTTCTTTTTAAGTGTGAATAATATGAAGGATAATAAAAAATCATTAAAGGTGCTGTCTGTAATTTAGCTATGCTGTTAATAAAAGTCGAAGCCTCAAAAAAATGAGGCTTCGACTTTTTTATTTAAGAGTTATATAATCGTTATTTTCGGTAAAGGCCTTATGGCAGGTGAAAAGCAATGCCTGACCGTCGCTACAGTATTCTTTTAAAAATTCTACAGCCTTTTTAAGTCGGTTATCGTCATAGCGGTCGAAGGGGTCGTCTAAAATAAGGGGAAGGCGCTCGCCGTCGCTTGATAACAGCTCGCTTACCGCAAGCCTTAGGGCAAAATATGCCTGATCTATTGTGCCGTCGGAAAGGGTTTGCCAGCTGTTACTGCCGAAAACGTCCTTTTCCTCTACCAAAATATCAAAGCTTTTGGAAACCGACAGAGCTGAATATTTACCGTCGGTAAGGCCTTTAAAGATTTCTCCCGTGCGTCCGCTTAAGGCTTCTCCAAAGGTTTCTCTTACCCTTGAAAAGGCAAGGCCTAAGGCATTGGCGGCTATATCAACGCTTTCACAAAAAGCGTATTCACGGGCAATTTTAATTTCAAGCTCCCGAATTTCCTTTTCAAGCTCGGTGGGATGCTTAATAAAGCGGAAATCGTTTCGCTGTATTGCAGTGTCGTTTGCAATGGTTTGCTGAAGCGCTTCGTATTCCTTGCGTTTGAAAATAAGCCGCTCGTTAAGGTCGTCAAGCTCACCTACCGCTATAGCGCCCTTTGGTATAACCGATAATTCCTTTTCGGCATTTTCTCTTGAAATTCCGTTCAAATCCTTTTTAAGCATTGCGATTTTTACTTCAAGGGTATCCTTTTTCTGCAAATTCGTTTTGTGTGAATAAAGAACTATTTCCATACCCTTTGCAGAAAACGCCTTTTGCTTTGAAGTCACCAAGCGCAAAAGTGCGGCTTCTATTGCTTTTATACGGGTTTCAACGCTTATAAACTTATCAAGACTTTCCTTGTACTGTCGGTTTTGTTCGGCAAAATTTTCACTGAGGGTGTCCTCCTTTTGCCTTGCAACGCTTTCCTTTACAATAAGCTCGTTAATTTCCTTCGCCGACTGCATACTGTCGGCAAGTGCTTTTTCCTTCTCCTCTTCTGCTTCCTCCAGCTCTATTTTGATTCGGTTGGGATTGTCTTCGGGTTTTTTGCGAAGTGTAAGGGTTAGTATAATAAATACTGCCGTTAAAAGAAGTCCGCCGATTAATAAAGGTATTTTAAAGGTGGGGAAAATAAATGCAGAGCCGCAGGCGAGCAGGGAAATAAGGGTTAAAACAACAAAAATAGGTCTTATTTTTGCTTTTTTTGTAAGTGCGGCGGTAAGCTCTTTTGAAAGACGGTCGGTCTTTTCCTTTAATAAAGCGTATTTCTCATCAAGGGTCTGCCTCTCGTTTTCCTTTTCGGAAATTTTATTTCGTATTTCTTCAGAGGATTCGCTGAGACTTAGCTTTTCCCTTAGCTCGTTAACCTTGGCTTCTAAGCCTTCGGTACGCTCCTTTATTTCGGGAAGGCTGTCTTTTAGTAGGTTGTATTCCTTAAGAAGTCCTTCACCCTCGCTCACCTGAGACAGGGTAATAATATTTCCCTCGTCGTCGGTAAGCTTTTTGTCAATAGATTCCAAAGCGGCACAGGCATCAGAGTATTCCTTAAGCTTAGCGTAACGCTTTCCGCCTTCTGCCTGCTTAATATGTGCCGTTAAGCGTTCAATTTCGGTTTGAATGGAATGGAGCATTTCTCTTTCGTTATCAAGCCTTAAATCACAAGCTCTTCGGTCCTGCTCTGTACGGCGCGCACGCTCAAGCTGTATTTTAAGCTCGTTTAGCTGTTCTATTTCAGCCGCTATTTTGCCACCGCGCCCCGTTTTGGAAATAAGCGCGGTTTTTGCTTTTTCAAGCCTTGATAAAATTTCCTCGGCGGAGTATTCCTCACAGCCCGTACCCGCAAGATTCGAAAGGCGGGCGTTAAGCTCACCGTCGGCAGAGTCGCTTTTAAAGGGTGAAAAATCACTGCTTAAAAATACGGTGCGGCGGGCGGCATCAAAGCTCAGTCCCAAAAAGCGTTTTCCTAAATCCTCCTTGCCCGTAAAGGCTTCGCTGTCCCCGTTCGAAAGGTCGATAACGGTGATTTTATCGGTAGAATTACTTGTTTTGAAAATGCGTTCAATACGGTATTTTCTACCGCCGCTTTCAAAATCAATACTGCCTGCCATAAGCCTATTGTCTCTGGGTGCGTACTTTTTTCGGTGGCTTTTATAAAGCTCGTCGTTTTTTGCCGACGTACTGCCGTAGAACATCATACTTATAAAGGTTAAAAGGGTGGTTTTGCCGTCCTCGTTTTCACCGTAAATAAGGTTAAGCCCGTCGGTAAAATCAAACCTTTTGTCTCTGAATTTTCCAAAGGCGCTTATATAAACCGAATTAATCTTCACTATAGCCCACCTCCTCGCTGAAAGCACGAAGTCCTATTTCAAGTGCGTTTATATATTTTTCCTTTTCATCTTCCTTTTCGGCCTTTTCAATTTTTTCTAACATTAAAGCGGCAAAATAACCCTTTAGGCTTTTTTCGCGCGCCAGCGCGTAGGGGTCAATGCCTGCCTTGGTTTTGTCCTTGATTTTAATAAAGGCAACCAAAGGGGAAAGGCGAGCAAGCAGCTCCTCTTTTTCTATTATTCTTTCGTTTCGGCGCTTGCCCGTAAGGGTAATGCGGTAGTAATGCGCTCCGTAATTGGTGCCCGTTTCGGTTATTGCGTTTTTGATTTTTTCGGCAATATCAGTAACGTCGGTTACGTCTACCTCTATGCGGTAGTGCTGTCGCTTGGCGGTGGGAACAAACTCAAGGTTAATATTACCCTTGCTGATTTCGCCCATATAAACGCCCTTTTCACCGCTTTCGTCGAAGCCCTGTCCTTCGGGACAGCCGCAATAGGCTATAGCGGTGATGCCGACGTACTGTACTTGACTGCGGGTATGAATATGGCCTAAGGCAATATAATCCATTCCGCTTTTTTTAACAAACTCGGGGGTAATGGGTCGGTAATTGCCTGCAAGGTCGGAACGTGTTTCACCGTGAAGCAGGCAAAGGTTTAAATAATCATCAGCGGGAGGGGTAAGGTCAAAATGCGCCTTGCCCTCGTTATATACTCCGTCAAATGAAGCGCCGTATACTCTGCAGCTTAAATCGTCAAAGGTTATAACCGAATCCTCCTTATCTAATAAATAAACGTTTTGCGGAAGGGGATTAAGCACAAATGGGGAATCAGCAGTGAGTGGGTCGTGATTGCCCAGAGCTATAACCGCACGGGTGTGACTAAGCTTATTTAAAGCGTTGAATACACCGCTTATAAGGGAGGGGTCAATATGGTTGCTGTCAAATAAATCACCTGCAATAAGCAGTAGGTCAACAACCCTTTCCTCGCAAAGGTCGGTTATTTTTTCAAAGGTTAAAAGGATTTCAAATTTTCTTTCGTTACTGCGGGCACCAAGATACGAGCATTCGGCGCCTATATGCAAATCGGCAGTGTGCAGAATACGTAGGGTGTTCATAGCGTATTTACTCCTAATTCGTCGAATATATAAATATTATACTATTAATATCTGTTAAAGGCAATAAGTGTTTTTGTTCGGCATTGATTTTACAACCGAATTGTGTTATTATTAAAATATGAAAATGCAGGAGGTAATCTTATGAAGCTATTTAAAAGAACTTTGGCGGTTATACTTAGTATAATGCTTATTCTTGCGGCACTTCCTATGACCGTTTCTGCGGCGGTTCCCGGTTATGAAGAAATGACTCTTGATAATCCCGTTCGCGTGGAAAAGGTTGCAGGTGAAACGAATTATAAGCTGCTTTGCTATACCCCAAGCGTTACAGGCTATTATGCCTTTGAAACGACACCCGTAAGCGGTAATTTAAGCTTTGTGGCAAGCGTTTCAACCGAAAGTGACAAGCTTATCGGCAGCACCGACAGCTATAACGGAGAAACAAGTATAGAATGTATGCTTTATTCGGGTGTTACTTATTTATACGTAATAGGCTTTAATTATGATTTGGCGGGTTGCTGTGAAGCCAAGGTCGTTTTAAAGGAAGAGATAAACGTTACCGACCTTAGCTTAGATACCGAGGTATTAACCGAAATCGCTACCCCCGGCCAAAGGATAATGTATTCCTTTACTCCCGAGGTTGCAGGCAATTACACCTTTAGCGCTGTCGGCAACGAAAACCCGGATAATAAGGTGGAGCTGTACGATTTTGAGGGCGAGTTTATTGCCGAAGACGATGACAACAACGGATACGGCAATTTTAAAATAAGCCAAAATATGGAAGCGGGCAAAACCTATTATTTCAGCGTGTTTTTATACGATGAAACAGAGGTGGGCACAATTCCCGTAATTTTGGAAAAATCCGTTGTTGCCGAGTCAATAGAAGTAGTTTGCACCAATGAAAGGTACGGCGATATAGCCTTTGTCGGAAAGGTGCTTAGTTATACTGTTAAGCCGTCTCCCGAGGGTGCGCCTATTGACGGTGTGAGCTGGTCGGTTTCAGACCAAGAGGTTGCAGACGTTTTTTACACCAACGAAAATGAAGTCGCAATTGAATTTTACGGCACCGGCACGGTTGATATTACGGCAGAAACCGACCTTGGCTTAAAGGATAGCCTTACCGTAACGGTTAAGGAAGTACCCGTAACGGTTTTAACCAAGGGTGTAGAGGTTAACGTTGATGCGTATGAATCCAGAGGCTATGATATAATCTCCTTTACTCCGGAGGAAGCGGGCGATTACGTATTTGCCGCAATGGGCACGGGTGTATGGAGAGTTGTTCTTTATGATGAAAACAGCCTTACCTTATATGAACAATACTCCGATAATAACCGTGTGAGAATTCCTTATTACTTAGAAGCAGGTGTAACCTACAATTATTGTGTAGAATCAGATGAATTAGTTGTCTTTTCGGCTGTGGTAGGCGAGGATACTCCTGCAACGGGAATTGAAATTATAGGCGAAAATATTAACGGCAGCTACGGTGAGAATATTGAAATGTTTGTAAAGCCTGTACCGAGCTATGCCGAGCTTGATGAGTCTGTGGTATGGCAGAGCAATGACGAGAACGTTGCTGTATTCGGCGGTAATATTCTTACCTTCGTGGGCTTTGGCACTGCTACCGTAACCGCTACCATGGGAGAGCTTACCGCTACGGCGGAAGTTACCTGTAATCTTCCTACAGAGCTTACTATTGACCAAACGGTAAGGGTAAATATTGATAGAGAAGGCAGAATCGTATATTATAGCTTTGTTCCTTCCAAATCGGCAAAATACATGTTAAGCTCCAAGGGTGCTTTTGATACCCAGGTTTACCTTTATGATGCAGAGTTTAACGAGCTTGATTATAACGACGATTACGAAGACACAAACTTTGGACTTGAATGTGTGCTTGAAGAGGGCGTTACCTATTACTATGGGGTGCGTATGTTCAGCCTCTCAGAGGTAGGCGAATTCGACATTACGCTTACCGAAAAGGTATACGTTAAGGAATTAAAGGTTAAGGATTTCCCCAACAATACCTACGAGCACGGCGAATTGTATGAAACAGTTGACTATTCGGGTCTTATACTGGACGTTGTTTGGTCTGACGGCAGTGTTACAAACTGGTATTACAATGCTCCCGAGGAAATAGATGGTTATGCAGTAGAAATAGAGTGCGAGGAAAACCCCTTAACGGGTTATATCATTATTTACTGCGGCGAAATTGTACTTAAACACGAGGTAGAATTCTTTGAGACCAACGTAGCAAGCCTTGAACTTATTAAGGAAAGTGAACAGGTTTACTACGAAAACATCGACGGCTATTTTGACACGGACGAAAACGATAACGAATATTTCTATTACTATTTACATAATCACAACGATGCAGTTGTACGTATACATTATACCGACGGCAGTCACTTTGACGTGAACCTTAACGATTACGTTGACGGCAGCTGGATAGAAATATTTGACGAGCAGTACGAAAAGCACTTTACCCGTGGCACCAACTACGTAACCGTTGCTTATAAGGGTAAGTCTGTCCTTATGCCCGTAGAGGTTGTTGAAAATCCCGTTGATAAAATTGAAGTGCTGAAGGCATCAACGCAGTACTACGTATTAAATTACGGCGGTTATTCCTACTTTGACCAATACGAATACGAAACCTTTGAACATGAGGATGCCGTAATCCGTATATACTATAACGACGGCACAACCAAGGATGCCTCGCTTGAAAACTTGGATTACAGAATACTGGACGATCAGGAGGAAAAGCCTTGGGCTATCGGAAGTGAAAATAACTACGTAATTATAAGCTATATGAATCGCTCCGTAAAAATGCCGATTACGCTTATTGAAAATCCTGTAGAAAAAATTGAAATTGAAAAGGGCACCAACGTTACTTATATTGAAAATTATAGAGGATATTATGATTATGATATTAACGGAAACGAGTATTTCCGCTACAATGAAATGAATCATGATGATGCAATAATTCTTATAAAGTATAAGGACGGCACCACCAAAACGGCAAGGCCTTATGAAGTGGTAGACGGTTTTGAAATAGAACTTTCAGGCAATCAGTACCGTAACCCCTGGAAGGTTGGCGGTGACAACAGCTTTACTGTTTCCTACCTTGACAACGAGGCAGAGCTTCCCATAACGGTAATCGAAAACCCTGTTTTGCGTATTGACGTTGACGACGAGTTTTCATTAACCATTATGGAAAATACCAACGGTTATATGAATGGAGATTTTTATTATTATAACTTCGACATTCCCGGTGACCTTAAGATAACGGTGTACCTTACCGACGGCACAACGGTTGAAACTACCTACTCAAGTAGGTTTTTAGGTACCTATTTCAACCGTGAATCATATCAGGAAAGCAACCCTTGGACCAAAGACGGCGAAAACTTTGTTGAAATAGAGCTGTTAGGACGTACCGATACCTTACCCGTAATTATTACCGAAAATACTGTTGATAGAATTGTGCTTAATTCTATTCCCACAAAGGAATATTATATGTGGGATGAAATGTACGGCTTTGCGGAAGAGGACGATTACGTATTATGGCCTACCGAATTCGAGGGACTTTCTTTTACCGTTTATTATAAAGACGGTACAAGTAAAACCTATACCCATAAGGATATAGACGATGAAGGAAAAATTGACGGCTACGACATATATATTTATGACAGTATCTATATAGATGCCCCCGGCACTTATCCCTTTACCTTTACTTATATGGGTGTTGAATTAGAATATGACGTAAAGGTTTTGGGAAGCAACGTTAAGTCTATGGAATTTACTCGCTTGCCCGATAATTTAAACTACAGCAGCGAAGGCTTTGCGGCTCCCGATTTATCAGGTGCAGAAATAAAAATAACATATTTTAGCGGTGTAACCGAAACAATTTCCGTTACTAAAGATATGTTCGAATTCTTCTTTATGTCGTCCTCTCCCTATTACGAAATAGATAAACGTATTAGTGTGAGCTACGATTACGAAGAGGGTATGTATAAGCTTCATTATAACGGCTATAATTTGTACCTTGATAATTTTAATATAATTGATTATACGGTTGATTCTATTGAAGTTAAAAAGTTCAGGCTTAACGGTAAAGGAATGATTGTTAACCTTGTTTTGAGTGACGGCACCGAAAAGGAAATCACGACCAAGGTGATAGATAGCGCTGAGAGCGAATACGGCCTGTTCGGAATAACCGAAAGCTATGCGGGTCTTATGCTGCTCAATATAGATCCCATATACGACCAACAGGGAGAATTAGAGGGCTATTGCTTCTTTATAGCCGACAACGACGTAAACGTATACGACGTACCCGGTGACTGTGATAATGATAAAATGGTTAACACTACCGACCTTGCTATGTTAAAGCTATACCTCGCAGGCGTAATGGACGACGTTGAGCTATTCGGCGCAAACTTTGACTGTGACAGCGAAGGGGTAATTAATACCACCGACCTTGCCGAATTAAAGCTTTATCTTGCAGGCATATAAAAAAATAAAAAATATCCTTGGTTTCCAAGGATATTTTTTTATATGCATTATTGCTATATTGCGGAAAATATTGTATAATATAATAGATTATGGAATACGGAGGGAATACTTATGGACGTAAGGCTTAACGACCTTTTGCAAATGAAAAAGAAACACCCCTGCGGATGTGATAAATTTTTGGTTCTTAGAATAGGTATGGACTTTCGTATAAAATGCACGCAGTGCGGCAGAGAGGTTATGCTTACAAGGGTTGCCTGCGAAAAAAATATAAAGAAAATTATACGTGAGGGAGAAAATTAATGTTTGAAAAGCTTGAAGCTGCTGAGCAAAGATATGAAGAAATGGGTATGCAGCTTACCCGTCCCGAGGTAATTAACGACAGCGCCCTTTACACTAAGCTTAGCAAGGAATACAGCGGTATGACCCCCATTATTGAAAAATACAGGGAGTATAAGATTGCAGTAAATAATGAAAAGGAAGCGAGAGAGCTTCTTGAAGCAGGTGGACTTGATAAGGATTTTAAGGAGCTTGTTGAAGAGGAATTAAAGGAATCAATAGAGAAGGTAAAAATCTTTTCCGACGAGCTCAAAATTTTGCTTTTGCCTAAGGACCCCAACGACGATAAAAGCGTTATAGTTGAAATCAGAGCGGGTGCAGGCGGTGAGGAATCGGCTTTGTTTGCAGGCTCTCTTTACCGTATGTATACTATGTATGCCGAGAAAAAAGGCTGGCACGTTGAGGTTATTAACGAAAACGAAACCGAGCTTGGCGGCTATAAGGAAATTTCCTTTAGCATCGACGGCGCAGGCGCGTATTCCAGAATGAAGTACGAAAGCGGTGTTCACCGAGTACAGCGTGTGCCCGACACCGAAACTCAGGGACGTATTCACACCTCCACTACAACGGTAGCGGTGCTTCCCGAGGCTGAAGAGGTTGAGCTTGAAATTGACCCTAAGGATTTAAAAATCGACACCTTCCGAAGCAGTGGCGCAGGCGGTCAGCATATTAATAAGACCTCCTCTGCCATTCGTGTTACTCATATTCCCAGCGGTATGGTTGTTGAGTGTCAGGATGAAAGAAGCCAGCACAAAAACAAAGATAAGGCCTTAAAGGTGCTTCGCGCCCGCCTTTTTGAACAGGCACAGCGTGAGCAGGATGAGGCTATTGCTAACGACAGAAAGTCGCAGGTTGGTACGGGGGACAGAAGCGAAAGAATAAGAACCTATAACTTCCCTCAGGGCAGAGTAACCGACCATAGAATAGGCCTGACTCTTTATAAAATTGAGCAAATAATGAACGGCGATATTGACGAGGTTGTTGATGCGCTTATTACCTATTACAGAGCAGAAATGCTTAAAAACGAGGAAAATTCTTAATGGAAACTAAAAGACTTTATCTTTGTGAAAGCAGAGAAAAAAGTATAAATGAGGCGGCCGAAATTTTAAAAGGCGGCGGTGTGGTTGCCATTCCTACCGAAACGGTTTACGGCCTTGCGGCTTCGGCTTTGGACCAAAAGGCTATTAACAGCGTTTTTGCCGCAAAGGGCAGGCCGCAGGATAATCCGCTTATCGTTCATATTGACAGTATAGAAATGCTTAATAAAATAGCCAAGGACGTGCCCGAAAGCGCCTATCGCTGTGCAGAACGCTTTTGGCCGGGGCCTCTTACTATGGTACTGCCAAGCAGTGGCTACGTTTGTAAGGCTGTTTCGGCAGGGCTCAGCACTGTTGCCGTAAGAATGCCCGAGGATAAAACGGCAAGGGATATTATAACGGCGGCAAAGCTTCCTCTTGCCGCGCCGTCAGCCAATATTTCGGGCTCTCCGAGTCCTACAACGGCGCTTCACGTTTTAAACGACCTTGACGGCAAAATTGATGCCGTCGTTATGGGAGACGACTGTAAGGTTGGCGTTGAATCTACCGTAATAAGCGTTAGTGAAAACAGTGCCAGACTGTTAAGGCCCGGTGCTGTTACGGTGGAAATGCTAAAAGAGGTTTTTGATAGCGTTATTATTGATAAAGCAATTTTAAGCGAGCCCGAAAGGGGTGAGCGTGTGGCTTCCCCCGGTATGAAGTATAAGCATTATGCTCCCAAAACAGCTCTTTATCTTGTGGAGGGAGACAGCGAAAGCTTTTGCAGCTTTGTGAACGGGCAGGGCGTCGCCGCCGTATGCTTTAGCGAGGAAAGAGATAAAATAAAGGGTGAGGCCTTCGTTTACGGAGTGGAGAGTGATCCCGATACTATGGCTCAGCGTATTTTCTCGATTCTTCGTGAGCTTGATTTAAAAAATATTAAAAAGGCTTACGTGCACGCCCCCGAAAAAAGCGGTGTAGGGCTTGCGGTATACAACAGGCTTATACGCGCCTGCGCCTTCAACGTGGTGAAGCTATGAAAAATATTATAGGATTAACCGGCCCGACAGGTTCGGGGAAAAGCAGTTTTTCTCTCCTTGCCCAACAAAACGGAATCTGCGTTATTGATTGCGACAAGCTTTCACGATTTGTTACGCAAAACGGAAGTGAATGCCTTTTGCGTCTGAGTGAAGCGTTTGGCAAGGATATTATTAAGGATGGCGCTCTTGACCGAAGACTTTTAGCGTTACGCGCCTTTAAAAACGAAGAAACCAAAGCACTTTTAGAGGAAATTACCTTTCCCTTTATTTTGACCGAGGTTTTCGCTCAAATTGAAAAAAGCGATAAGGAATGTGTGCTTCTTGATGCACCGACCCTTTTTGAAAGTGGACTCGACGAGCTTTGCTCATGTGTGATAGCGGTGCTCAGCGACAGCGAAATAAGAAAACAACGCATTATTGAAAGGGACAATTTGAGCAGGGAACAGGCCGAAACGAGAATGGCGGCAGGGAAAAATGATGACTTTTATATTTCCCGCGCCGATTACGTTATTTATAACAATTCAAGTGTTGCCGAATTTTTAAAGCAAGCACAGGGAATAATTAATACGTTAGTGGAGGAATAATTATGAGTGAAAAAAGTAAAGCAGAGCTTTTAAAGGAAAAGCTTATGATAAACGGCAAAAGCGCCTTAAATACTGCCGATGATGAAACAATAGAGAAGGCCTTCGGTTTTTGCGAGGATTATAAAAGGTTTTTGGATGAAGCCAAAACCGAAAGAGAAGCCAACGAGGTTGCCATTGCTTTGGCTGTTGCCAACGGCTTTGAGCCCTTTATCTCAGGTAAGACCTATAAGGCGGGCGACAGGGTTTACTTTAATAACCGCGGTAAGGCGGTAGCCTTTGCGGTAATAGGCGAAAAGGACGTTGAAAAGGGTGTTAACATTACGGCCGCTCATATTGACTCTCCCCGTCTTGACCTTAAGCCCAATCCTCTTTACGAGGAAATTGATATGGCGCTGTTTAAAACTCATTATTACGGCGGCATTAAAAAGTATCAATGGACTGCCGTACCTATGGCGCTTCACGGCGTTTTCGTTAAGGCTGACGGCACCGTTATAAGAGTGTGCATCGGCGAAAAGGAAGACGAGCCAAAATTCGTTGTTAACGACCTTTTACCTCATCTTGCGCAGGAGCAGAGCAAGCGCACTCTTTCCGACGGTATAAGAGGTGAGGAGCTTAACCTTTTAGTGGGCAGTATGCCCTTTAAGGATGACAGCGCAAGCGAGCTTGTTAAGCTTAATATCCTTAATATTCTTTATGAGAAGTACGGCATAACCGAGCACGACTTTTTGTCGGCAGAGCTGGAATGCGTGCCTGCGGCAAAGGCCTGTGATATAGGCTTCGACCGTTCTATGATTGGCGCCTACGGTCAGGATGACAGAGTTTGCGCTTACCCCGCTTTAAGAGCAATAATCGACGTGAAAATCCCCGAGAAAACCGCTGTAGCGGTGCTTGCCGATAAGGAAGAAATAGGCTCGGACGGTAATACGGGACTTAATTCCGCCTTCCTTAAATACGTAATCGGTGATATTGCCAAAATGCAGGGCAAGGATGTAACGGTTGCTTTAAGGGCTTCCCGTTGCCTTTCTGCAGACGTTAACGCCGCCCTTGACCCCACCTTCCAGGACGTAATGGAAAGACGTAATGCCGCCCGCATTAACAGAGGCGTTTGTGTAACCAAGTACACGGGAGCAAGGGGTAAATCGGGCACGAGCGATGCTTCTGCCGAATACGTTGCCGAAATAAGAAATATGCTTGACAAAGCGGGTATCGCTTGGCAAACGGGTGAGCTTGGCAGAGTGGATCTTGGCGGCGGCGGTACGGTTGCTATGTATATTGCAAACCTTGGTGTCGACGTAGTTGACCTTGGTGTTCCCGTGCTTTCAATGCACGCTCCCTTTGAAACCACCTCAAAGTTCGACGTGTATATGTGCTACAGAGCTATGTACGAATTTTGCAAATAATTAATTAAGACCTTACTTCGCTTAGAAGTAAGGTCTTAATTTTTTAAGCGCCGCCTTTTCTATACGCGAAACGTAGGAGCGTGAAATGTGCAGTCTGTCGGCTATTTCCTGCTGTGTTAATTGCTCGCCCGTACCAAGTCCGTAGCGCAGAATTATTATTTCCTTTTCCCGTTCGTCAAGGGCAATGGGTAAAATTTCATAGAGCCGCTTGGTTTTGATTTTCAAATCAATTTCTTCGGCAATGTCGCTGTTGTCGGCAATAATATCCCCTATAGTCAGCGTGTTGCCGTCCTTGTCGGTGTCTATGGTGTCTGAAAAGGATACGTCCTGAGCTGTTTTTTTGCCCGCCCTAAAGTACATTAAAATTTCATTTTCAATGCACCTTGCGGCGTAGGTTGCAAGGCGGCTGCCCTTTTCGGGATTGAAGGTGGAAACACCCTTAATAAGACCTATGGTTCCAATGGAAATAAGGTCGTCAGGGTCGGCACTGCCGTAATACTTTTTGGTTATGTGGGCTACCAAACGCAGGTTGTGTTCAATAAGTCGGTTTCGCGCCGCTTCGTCGCCCTGACCGCTTTTAATAAGTAATTCCTTTTCCTCCTTAGCACTCAGCGGCGGCGGAAAATTACCGCCCTTGCTTACGTGAAGCGCCAAAAACATAAAGGCGGATAAAATTTTAGCAAGAATGCTTAAAAACATAAAACCCCTCTCTCCTTCAACAATATATATGAAGGGGAAGGGGGTTTCTTGTATGTCCCGTTTAAGTTTTTGCGAATTTTACTACAAGGCTTACGGGAAGTATTTTTGCTATAAACCTATAAAACTTAAAGAATAATTTCGGCGTGTAAACCGCTTTTTTGCGGGCTGAATATTTAAGCGCCTTTTTGGCCACTCTTTTGGGCTTTGAGCGTGGCAGGGTATCAAACATTTTCGAGGTTCCCTTTGCAATATTGGCAATCGGCAAAAATTCAGTATCCATAGGGCCGGGGCAAACGGCAAGCACGTTTATGCCGTCGGCCTTTAATTCCTCCCTTAAGGCTCGGCTGAAGCTTGTAACAAAAGCCTTGGTGGAGCTGTATACCGCCATACGGGGATTGGGCGCAAAGGAGGCAATGGAGGAAACGTTAATAATTTCGCCGCCCTTTATCATATACGGCAGAGCTTCCCTCGTAATAACGGTAAGGGCGCCGCAGTTAAGGTTAATTTGGTCGTAGGAAGCCTTTGAGGGAATGTTTTTAAAATCGTCAAGCTTTCCAAAGCCTGCGTTATTAATAAGGTATTTAATTTCGGGAACAATATCTTTTAGTGAATCGATAAATTCCTTAATTCCCTCTTCGCTCACAATATCAATAGGTAATACGTAGCAGTTGTCCTTACCGAGTTCTTCGGCAAGCGCGTTTAAGCGGTCTGCTCTGCGTGCAATAAGCCAAAAGGATTCAACGTCGGGACAGCGTTTTTTAATAGCCAAGGCAAACTCTCTTCCAAGGCCCGAGGAAGCACCTGTAATAATTGCAGTTATCATAAAAATCCCCCTTTACTTTACTAAAAATATTTTACCATAAGGGTATGTAATTAGTCAATAAAATGCTGAAAAAATAGTGCTTGACAAATTGAAGTCGTAGTGGTAGAATAATAGAGCCGCATATTGGAGGCTTGTTAAGTTATGCCTAAAAGCATACGCCTCACTTTAGCGAGACTGAATTAAGGCAGGTGCAACAAAATGTACGCAATTATCGAAACCGGCGGAAAGCAGTACCGTGTAACTGACGGTGATGTTATCTATGTTGAGAAGCTGAATGCTGAGGTTGAAAGCGAAGTAGTTTTTGACAAGGTTGTAGCTATCAGCGACGGCGAGCTTAAGGTAGGCGCTCCTTACGTAGAGGGTGCAACCGTTAAGGGCGTAGTTCTCAAGAACGGCAAGGGCAAGAAGGTAACCGTATTTACCTACAAACCCAAGAAGGGCTGTGCACGTAAAAAGGGTCACAGACAGCCGTACACCAAGGTTGAAATCAAGGCAATCGGTTAATTAATATGACCGAGGTTAAGTTTTTCGTTGAGGGGAATATCCCTGTCGGTTTCTCGCTCAGCGGTCACAGCTCCTTTGACTGTGACGATTTGGAAGGAAAAATTGTTTGCTCTGCAGTTTCCTCTGCAGCGTATATGACGGCAAATACCATAATTGAAATTGTCGGGGACAAGGCTGAAACGCAGGTCGACGACGGTCTTATGGTAATACGGGTCAAAAACCCCGGTAAAGAAGCTATTGCCGTATTAAAGGGCTTCAGGCTCCATATTGAACAGCTTTCCCTTCAATACAACGACAGATTATCTATACTTTCGGAGGTGTAGTCATGTTAAAGATTAACATTCAGTTATTCGCCCATAAAAAGGGTATGGGTTCTACCAAGAACGGCCGTGACAGTGAGTCTAAGCGTCTTGGTGTTAAGCGTGCCGACGGTCAGTTTGTATTAGCTGGTAATATTCTTGTACGTCAGCGCGGTACACATATCCACGCAGGCAACAATGTTGGCAAGGGTTCTGACGATACACTTTTCGCTCTTATTGACGGAAAGGTTAAGTTTGAACGCGTAGGCCGTGACCGTAAGCAGGTCAGCATTTACGCTGTAGAGCAGTAAATCATTTTGGGCTCAGGTGGATTCCTGAGCCCTTTTATTTTAAAGGAAAATGAAAAATGTTTATTGACGTAGCAAAAATTCATCTTAAAGCGGGCAACGGCGGAAACGGTTGTGTTTCCTTCCATAGGGAAAAGTACGTTGCGGCAGGCGGTCCCGACGGTGGTGACGGCGGCAGAGGCGGTAATATCGTTTTTAAGGCCGATGATAATTTATCCACCCTTGCGGATTTTAGGTATAAAAGAAAATACTGTGCCGATAACGGTGAAAACGGCAGGGCTTCACGCTGTACGGGTAAATCGGCCGACGACCTTATTATTAACGTTCCCCGCGGCACCCTTATTAAGGATGCCGAAAACGGTAAAATTATTGCCGATATTTCGGGGGATGAGCAGGTTATTATTGCGCGCGGCGGTAACGGCGGCTGGGGTAATCAGCATTTTGCCCACTCAACCCGTCAGGTGCCACGCTTTGCAAAGCCCGGTGCCGCAGGCGACGAGCTTGACGTTGTGCTTGAATTAAAGCTTCTTGCCGACGTTGGCCTTATAGGCTTTCCTAACGTTGGTAAGTCCACCCTTGTTTCGGTTGTAAGTG
>JAFVIF010000063.1 GCA_017474125.1 Clostridia bacterium | reverse complement strand
TTTAGCTACAAAACCGACGATATTCATACAATTAATATAGGCGGAACCGATATGCACGTTGTTGAACGCGGTATTATATTTAAGAATGCCCGCAACACCGCAACGGGTGTTATCGACGGTAATACGGTTAAGGTAAGCCCCATAATTCTTGCCAATAAAAACCAAAACGGCTACACCTACGTTTCAAAAAGCGCGAATATGAATAACTATTGGTCTTACAACAGTAAAACCGAAAGTCTTGTTTATAGCGCTTATATCAAGGATTTCGGATTAACCGATTCCCGCCTTATCGGAGCAAGAGGTTATATTAAGGTTAAGGATGAAAACGGGAAAGTTTATACCTTCTATTCTGCCGATAAAAAGACCACCGTTAAGGAAGGGGTAGAGCTTAACAGCGAAATTACTTCTACAAAGGTTCATACCTTTGCAGGAGTAACGTGGGATAAATTCACCATTATTAATCCGAAACTTATGCCTTATATTTACGGTCAGCAAATAGAATACCTTATGAAGTATGCAAGTGATACCCATAAGGTAACCCTTCCTCGCTTTAATGAAAAGTCTAACGAAACGGCCTACGAAATAGTTATTGGTGACACTACCCGTAGTGCAAGCGGACTTGTCAGCGTGGAAAATGATAACGAGTACGTTATTGCAGTAAGAGGAACCAAGCTTATAATTAAGGGCGGCAGTGACCTTGCAACCATGCAGGGTGTTAAGGATTTCATCAGCTACCTTAAAATCAAGGATTCCCTTAAGTGCGGTGCCGACCTTAAGGACGGTTACACGAAGTACGGCAAGATTTCCACTACCGCCGACGATTATGCTCTTACCTTTAATGATGAGTTTAGCGGCTCTACTATAGACAGAAGCAAATGGGGCCCCTATAGAAGTGAAAAGTATCCTAATGTTGGCGCTCCTTCTCAGTACGGCGGTGACGTAATCTTCTACGTACCCGGAGATCCGAGCTTTACTACTGCCAGCGGCAGAGTGGTAGAAGAACCTGCTTTCACCAGAGACGGTAATGCTGTTTTGGCTGCCGCTCGTTTGAATGATAAAGATTTTTCGTTTATAAGAATGTCTACCTACTTTAATATGATTTATCAGTATGGTATGTTAGAATTTAATGTAAAGCTTCCTGAGTATCCCGCTCATACAAGTCTTTGGATGAACGGTGCATCTACCGGTTCTTCTGATTTTGTTTCAAGATTTGGAAGAGAAGAAAGAGGCTGTATGACCGAATTCGACCTTATTGAAACTTATGGTAAGAAAAATTTCTTTGGTACGTGTGTTCATCATTGGTGGTCTTCTACAGGTAAGAATGACCCTGCTCATATTAGCTTGGGCGCTGCATACAGTCCTGAAGGTGATGATCAAACCTATGTTCCCGACAGTGATGAAACCGACATTACCTCTAATTATCATATTTTCACCTTCCTTTGGACGAATGATACCTTGGAGTTTGCATTCGACGGAGTTAAGTACTGTGATTATCCAAGATACTATGAGTATTACGACAGAATGCCAAACTACATAATTATCGGTATGGGTATGGGTGACCGAGATTACGGTCAAAAATACGATATTGAAAAACATACCGATTATTACGAGCTGCTTCTTGATTATGTAAGACTTTACCAGGTAGAAAATATGGGAAGTATTTTAAATTGGGCAAACGGAAATCCAAATAAACAATAATATAAGCAACAAAATAAGGACAGAAAAAACTGTGCAGATTATTTCTGCACAGTTTTTCTTTTGTCTCACACCGTAGCAAGCAGGACATTTTGGCGCCTAAATGTCACTTGTTAGGAGAAGCTAACCCCCTTTTAACCTATCTCAAAGAAGTGATATTGTGAGACGGGTCTCACAGTTATATTCCTTTGGAAATACCTCGCGGGCGGCGAGATATTTCCAAAAGAGTGATATTAAAACCTTGCGGTTTTAGTGATATTTTATTCGCCCATAAACTGCCGAAGGCAATATCACTCGGCTTTTAGCCGAATATCACTGCGTAGCAATATAACTCGCCGCCCGCGAATAAAACTGGCCAAGTGTCCTTACGAACACTTGGCCAAAGACTCCGCATTTAACTTTTTTTGAATTATTTTGTTACCTCTAAAATAAGGGGATGGTTTGGTTCTATGGTGATTTCGCATTCCTTAAGCGTTCCCTTTCCGTGGTAAACACTAAGAGTGTTAAAGCCCTTAGAAAGCGTGATTTTCGCGCTCTGCTTTTCAGGGCTGTAGTTAATGCAAATGAGAAGTCGCTTACCGTCTTCTAAAACGTGCTCGGTCATTCCTATTTTTAATGAATCAATATGGGCACATTTATCGGTGGGTACGAATTGTGCAAATTCACGGTATACCCTGTAGTAAGGTGCGGCGTTTTCTTTATGGTAAGCACCGCTCTTGTCAAACAGCCAGCTTTCAAGCTGTGCAGGAAGCCAGAAAACTTTGCCCTTGCCGTAAGAAGAACTTACGTAAATGGGATCGCCGTTTTCATCACGGGCTAAAACGTCAGCCCCGTTTGGAATAAGCTTATATTCCGCTATGGCTCCTACGTTGAATTTATCACCGTCTCCGAAGTCTACGGTTTTGGTGCCGTTAATACGCGTTCTTGTGTGAATTTTAACGCCGAAATATTTGCCTAAATTACGAATAAGACCGTTGCCGGTGGAAATATAAAGAACAGCGCCATTTTCAACTTTGTTCATAATTTTAGCGAGTGCATCGGCTCTGATAGATTCAGCATCGTTAAGAGAAGGAATTATATAAAGCCTTGAATCGGGTAATTCCTCATTGGCAAAACAAAATTCAATATCAAGGCCTGCCTGACGGGAAAGAAGGAAGGAATTGTATGCAACGGGCCAGCTTGCCTGACCTCTGGCAATAATACATACACCGTCGACTATTCTTTCGGGAAGCGTGTTGCCGAATTTTTTTATGAATGCGCCAAAATCTTTAAACTCGCTGAGTCTGTCCTTTTCGCTTCGGTCAGCCTTTAGCACACCATAGTTGCTGGCGCGGTTGTTTGTGTAGAAGGGATAATAAGTAAGATGACTTTGGTCAAAGGCAATCCACCAGAAATAACCTCTGCAATCGTAGGCAAAGGCCGAATAAAGGCAACAACGTATGTAATCTTTAGTAGCTTCTTCATCGGCATATAATTCACCAAAGGTGCCCGTTTCCTCTATAATACAGGGCTTACCGCCGATGCCCCTGTAAAGAAGAGTTTGAGCGGCGGGGTGGAGAAGGGGACGGAAGGTATTAATCGGGTCGATATCACTGCTGTAGGTGGGTGAGCCGTAAGGATGTGTAGTTAAAATATCGGTGTTTTCCGCTTGGTCTTCAATAGTCCAAACGCCTTCACCCGGTATTTTCAGGGAATGCATACCCGAAATTACGGGACGGTCATCAAGTGAATGAATAGCATCGCTTAACATAGCAGTCCACAGCCAAGCATCATCAGCTTTCTGGGCTTTACCTAAACAGTTACATTCATTTCCCAAACACCAAGCAACTATAACCTTACTGTCCTTAAAGCGCTTAACGAAGGCTCGTATAAAACGTACCTCCTGCTTTATTGCGGAGGAATCGGTTATAAGGTCACCTTTAATTGCGTGAGGTACGAAAAGTCGTCCGCTCATCCAACCTGTAAGAATAGAAGGAATAACCTTTACGTCGTTTTCCTCGCAAATTTCAAGAAATTTGCCGAAGCGCTCGAAGGCTACCTCGTTAAGACCGCTGTTTTCGTTATTGTCAAAGAGAAGTGTAGTTCCGTCGTCATTGGTGTAGCCTCTGTGACCGCCTTGCCAACCTTTTATTTCATCAATGGGCTGAAAAAAGCTCCAGTCGGGGAACACACGCAAAATAGAAATTCCCACACTTTTTAGTGCTTCTATATCCTTTCTAACGCTTTCCTCATTCCAGTTGCGCCACATACGAATGCCTTCTTCACTGGCCCAAAAGTTGACGCCGTAATCTAACCTGCCTTTTTCTTTGAAAATACTCATAAACTTTTCTCCTTTGATTAAAATGTTAAGGCTGAATATTTAAAGCCAATACTATATAGAATATGGCTACCGTTACAAGTGTATAAATAACCATCGGGATAGCGTTTGTGCGTATAAGCCTGCCTTCTCTGCCGGTTGTGCCTATTGTAGCGCTTGCGGCAACGGCATTGTTTATACACACCATATTACCCACAGCAGCGCCGACACATTGCATTGCAAGAACGTAAACTGTAGGAAGATTCAGCACGGTTGCAGTATTAAACTGTAAATTTGAAAACAGATTCATTGAAACGGTTGCTGAGCCCGAAACAAAGGCGCCGAGTACTCCTATAAAGGGAGAAATAAGCAGGTACAGCTTATCACCTACGTTGCTGAGCGCAGTGGCCATTTCGTCCATCATACTTGTTCCGCCCAAATCCTTGTACTTCATAACCTCAACAAGTGCAAGGCCGAAAAGTAAGGCAAGTGCCGCACCTGAAATTTGTTTAAGTGTAGCCGTCCACGATTCTTTAACCTTTTTAAAATCCATTTTATGCATAAAGTTTGTGAGAATAGCAACTAAAATGAAAAAGGTGCCGGGAAGGTACGCCCATTTTAGGCTCCAATCAAGGTTATGGAAGCCTAATAAATTGTTGATTTTTAAAACGAAGGGAGCTCCGCTTGTGAGCAGACCATTAATACCAAGCTGAGGAATACGGGTAATAACGAGTATTAAGGCAATAAGCAAATAAGGAACCCACGCTTTAATTAAGGACATATTTGATTGCTCAACACGGGAAACCTTGGTGGTGGCGAGCCAATCCTTGTCCCATTCGGCGGGGTTTCCGAAATCCCAAGCCTTTTTGGGGGTTAAAAAGCCTTTTTTAGCCGCAATCACCGTAAGGGCGATAGAAACAAGCGCGGCTATAAGTGAAGCGAATTCATATCCGATAAATATGGTGGTTACCATAAGGGGAATTGCAAAGGTGAGACCTGTAAAAATGGCAAATGGCGCCGCTTCAAGCGCCGGCTTAAAGGATTTTTCCTTGCTGTAGAATTTGGTTGTCATTAATAAAACCAAAAGAGGTAAGAAAATGCTCATTACTGCGTGGGGCAGGGCAGTCCAAAAGGCAAAGCCTGATACAAATTTTGCGTTGCCTGCCATATTAAGTACTGCAAGGGAAGAGGTTACGGGAGTGCCAACGGCACCGAAGGATACTGCTGTTGAATCGAAAATAAGTGCAATCATAGCCGCCGCCATAGGAGGGAAGCCTAAGCTGACCATAAGCGGACCTGCAAGAGCTGCAGGTGTTCCAAAGCCGGCCGCCGCTTCAATAAAGGAGCAAAAGGAGAAACCGATAATGCATGCCTGAACACGCTTGTCGGGGCTTATATTCATAAAACCGCGGTTTATGGCCGAGGTGGCGCCCGAGGATTTAAGGGTATTCATAACAAGAATTGCACCCGTTATAATAATAAGTACGTCAATTGAACTGAGCATACCGTAAAGGGAGCTTGCGAGCAAGGCGTTTATTTTTACGTCCCAAAAGAAAAAGGCAAAAACACCTGCCATTATCCACGAAATAAGCAGACAACGTTTTGCAGGCCAGTTAAATACCATCATAAGGATTAAGGTGGTTAGAATCGGTAAAAAAGCGAGTAGCGCTAACATTAAATTCCTCCAAGTTCTATTAGTGAAAAAAGCAAAGAAAAAATGAAAATAATTTTCACTTTCGCCTTAAAAATAGATATCTTTCGGTAAAAATATCTGCAGTATTTATAATATTATACATTATTGTATTTGTCAATACAAATAAACGGTTATTTTCCTTTTGGAACACCTAAATTTAGTGGAAAAAATTTTCATTAAATTTGTCCCTAAAAAGCTTTAAAGCGTTTTTTAAAAGTTATTCTGCCTTGGGAGTACGTCCGTATTTCCTTTTGTAGAGTAAAATAAAATAAGAAAGATTGGAAAATCCGCTGTTTTCGGCGGCCTCGGAAACGTTATATTCACCGCTGAGTATTCCCGCTCTTGCATATTCAAGCCGTAAATCATTTCGGTATTCTATGGGACTTTTAGAGGTATATTCCTTAAAAAGTCTTCTAAAGTTAACCTCGCTCATATTACACATTGAAGCATAATAATCAATTGGGTGATTATGAATAAAATGCTCTCGTAATTCTTTTAACGCAGGTTTTAGCTTGCGGTATTTTTTGGGTATATCTCGGTTTTTACTTTCAATTACCCATAAAAGCTTATATATGTTGGAGATACAATATAACGGCTGATGAATATTGGAGGAAATGTTTTTGAAGAAGCTTTCAAAGTTTTCTGTGCTATCGGAAAGGTCTATTTTGACGGGGGATAAAAGAAAATGGGGGAGTGTATCGGTAATTATATCGAATTGCAGTATTTTTATCTCGGTGTTGTCCTCAAGATAATGGCCTGAATAAGAGCAACCCTTCGGAATAAAAATCAAATCTCCCTCTGATAGTTCAACGCTTTTTATTGTTTTACCAAAAAAGTCGTCTCTCATTTTTCCTTTAATGATATAGATAAATCCGTAACTATAGCGCCCGTTCTTAAAAGAATGGGTGTAATCTTTATTTCTTATTACACTGACAAAGTTAATGCTTTTTACCGAAAAAAGCGGTTCTTCCAAGGTGATTTGGTCATACATTTTTATCCCTCCAAATTGTATTATACCAAAAGTTGTTTTTAGGTCAAGGAAAATGAGCGAATTGTGTTAAAAAATATCAAATAGTTTATTGAAAACATAGCGTTTTATATGATATCTTAAAGAAAAGGAGGAGCATTATGAATACCGACTTTTTGCTTAACGGAGTTTAATTAATAAGGAGAAATAAGTTATGATTAAAATTGAGAATAACGTTATAAAAAACACGTATAAATTCTGGAACCACTGTCTTTTTCATCCTACCGACGCTATAGAAGACCCTTGGGGTAAGCGTATTATTGACCGCTTTGCCGAAGATAAGTCTATGGGTATGATTCGTATTTATGCCATGCTTGAGGATATCGTTTATACCGATGAGGACGGCAATTTACTTTACGATTTTCGCATAAACGATTTGCGTCTTGACTATCTTGTTGAAAAAGGTTTTGATTTGCTTATTGCTTATGCTTCTATGCCATCTTGCATTGCCGAGAATAATCAGGCACTTGCAAGTGTTTCCAAAAACAAGACGCGATATAAAGGTAAAATGTTTAATACCTCTCGTCCTAAGGATTATGCTTTATGGGAAGAGGTTTGCTATCAGTACACAAAGCACTTAATTGAACGCTACGGTATTGAAAGGGTTAAAAACTGGAGAATGCAGTGTTTTAACGAACCCGATATGCCGTCATTCTTTATGCTTGATTATAAAGAAGCCGAATATAAAGAATTCAGAGCAAAAGAATATGCAAAGCTTTATGAATATTTTGAAAAAGGTGTTCGCAAAGCAAGTGAAGAGGTAGTAATCGGTGGTCCTGCCATAGCTCTTGCCTCCAACGTAAAGTATCTTGAAATTTTGTTAAACAGCGTAAAAGAAAAGAATTTAAAAATGGATTTTATTTCCATTCACACCTATGGAACGGGTCCTTTACACATAAATAAAGATAACGCTGAATTTACTACCGATTCCATAATTAACGTCTATAACACCTATAAAGAAACCATTAAAAAATGCGGTTTTGAGCATTTACCCATAATTATCGACGAATGGGGAATGTCAACCCACGGCTACTTTAACGTAGAAGAATGCCCTAAGTTTATGGACAGAGAAACCGAAGTATTTTCCGCTTATTTTACAAAACTGATTCACGCCTTTTTAGCAAATAATATTACTATTGATAAGCTTATGATTTGTCTTTCGGGACAACACGAAATGATAACCGATTTTTCGGGATTTAGAAACTTCTTCACCCTTAATTTCATTGCAAAGCCTATTTATAATGCTTATTTAATGTCTTCCCGTTTGTTTACCAACTTCTTAAAATACGATGGTGCAGACGAAAACACCTTTGTTCTTCCTACCACCGACGAAAACGGTAAATATAGCATTATGCTTACGTACTGCAGTAAATATTTTAAGGAAGATATCCCCGAAAAACAGGAAACTCTTGTTTTACCCGATGAAGTAAAGGGCAAAAAGGTAACGGTATACTGTATTGATAAGGAAAATACCAACCCCTATAGACTTTATCAGCGAAACGGATATGGAGAAAATATGAGTGAAGAGGAAATTAAAATTCTTCGTAAAGAAGGTAAAATTAAGCCTATTAAGGAATTTACCGCGCAAAGCACCGAAATTAATTTAAAGCTTACCGCTAACTGTGTATATCTTATTGCTGCTGAGTAAACACTTGGCGTAGTTAAATAAAACAATAAGGAGATATAAGATATGATTAAAATTGAGAATAACGTTATAAAAAACACGTATAAATTCTGGAACCATTGTCTTTTTCACCCCACCGATGCTATAGAAGACCCTTGGGGTAAGCGTATTATCGACCGCTTTGCAGAAGATAAGTCTATGGGTATGATTCGTATTTATGCCATGCTTGAGGATATTGTTTATACCGACGAAGACGGCAATTTGCTTTACGACTTCCGTATTAATGATTTACGCCTTGACTATCTTGTTGAAAAAGGTTTTGATTTGCTTATTGCTTATGCCTCTATGCCATCTTGCATTGCGAAAATCAACGCTCTTGTAAGTGTTTCCAAAAACAAGACGCGATATAAAGGTAAAATGTTTAATACGTCTCGCCCTAAGGATTATGCTTTATGGGAAGAGGTTTGCTATCAGTACACAAAGCATATAGTTGAACGCTACGGTATTGATAGGGTTAAAAACTGGAGAATGCAGTGCTTCAATGAACCGGACGCTTCCAACTTCTTTATGAGCGATTACCCAGGCGGAAGCGAAAACAGAGAATTAAGAGCCAAGGAATACAGTAAGCTTTACGAGAGCTTTGCAAGGGGTATTGAAAGAGTAAATAAAGAGGTTGTATTCGGCGGCCCCGCAATAGCAGGCAGTACTCAGTTTTTGGAAATTTTCCTTAACAACATTAAGGAAAATAATATTAGAATCGACTTTATTTCGGCTCACACCTACGGAACTGAGCCTAAGTTCATTAACAATAAAAACGAAGAATTCCAAACTGATTCAATTACAAATAGATATTATACCTACAAGGAAGTAATAGAAAAGTGCGGCTTTTCACATATTCCCATTATTATTGACGAATGGGGTATGGCTACCTGCGGCTTCTATAACGTGGAGGAATGCCCCAAGTTTATTGACCGAGAAACCGAGGTTTTCTCTTCCTACTTCACTAAGCTCATTTACGATTTTGTTGACCACAATATAAATATTGATAAGCTTATGATTTGCCTTTCGGGTCAGCACGAAATGGTAACCGACTTTTCGGGCTTTAGAAACTTCTTCACCCTTAATTTCATTACAAAGCCTATTTATAACGCTTATTTGCTGTCGTCCCGTATGTTCACTAACTTCTTAAATTGTGACGGCGCAGATGAAAATACCTTCGTGCTTCCCACCACCGATAAAAATGGTAACTACAGTATTATGTTAACATACTGCAGTAAATATTTTAAGGAAGATATTCCCGAAAAACAGGAAACTCTTGTTTTACCCGATGAAGTAAAGGGCAAAAAAGTAAGGGTTTACTGTATAGATAAGGAAACTACTAACCCATATAGACTTTATCAGCGAAACGGATACGGTGAAAATATGAGCGAAGAGGAAATTAAAATTCTTCGTAATGAAGGTAAAATCAAGCCTGTTAAGGAATTTGTTGCCGAAAGCACCGAAATCGAGTTAAAGCTTACCGCTAACGGCGTATACTTTATTACCGCTGAATAAAATCAAGCAAAATTTAACCCCCAAGTCCAACGACTTGGGGGTATTTTTTCAGCCTAAAGCTTTGATTGTTTTATTAATGTAATTAAGTCCTGCCTTAATGCCGAATTCGCAGTCCTCAAGACCTTCAAACTCAAGTGTTAAATAACCGTCGTAGCCGGCGCGCTTAAGGGCTTTTATGCATTGCAGTATAGGTACAACGCCGTGACCGAGCACCGTTCCTCTTATATAGTTACCTACACGGTTTAAGTGGAAGCCCTCGGGTTGCTCCTCGTTGCCCGATTTTATAAGGTTATCTTTAACGTGAACGTTAAAAGCGTAGGTTGCACAGCGGCCTACCGCAACGGCGGGGTCTTCTCCTGCGCCCATAAAGTTTCCTATATCAACGAGAAGTCCGAAGTTTTCTCTTTCGGTAGCGTTTACCAAGGATACTATTCTGTCACTGTCCTGACTGAAAAAGCCATGGTTTTCGGTACAGGTGCGAATACCCTTCTTTTCAGCATATTCTGTTACAGCTCTTGCGGCTTTTACAAAGCGGGGAAGAAGATTGGTATAGCCCAAATATCCCTTAGGAGGATGGGGAGTAATATCGTGACGCAAAAGGGGAGCGCCCAATACCTCGCAAACGTCTACCTTGCGGCAGAGTCGCTCAATCTCCTTGTCAATATCACCGTTACAGCCGTTAAGTAAATCTGCATATACTGCGTAGCAGGAAATAGCGATGCCTACTCTGTCGGCTTCAGCTTTAATCTCCTTTGCAAATTCAAGCTCCGTTTTTCCTTCGGGTACGTAAAGGTCGATAAATTCAATCGCATCAAAGCCGTATTCCTTTGCTTTTGCGATAATTGAAAAATGAGTGTGTTTGCCTTCGCTTATAAGCCTTTGAAAGCTCCAGGCGGATACTGCCGATTTCATAAAATCACCTCTGAAATTTAGTAATTGTAAACCTTATTGATAAGCGTTTCAAGATAAATGCGTGCATTTTTTATATCTTGGTCACGGTTTTCGCGGTCGTACATTTCGTGTTCAATAATAAGGTTTTTGTCAAAGCCGTTTGCCTTTAATATGCGGATAAGCTTTTCAAAATCTACCTTGCCTTCGCCAATGGGAACCTGTTTGCCGCCTGCTTCACCGAATTTGGGCGGTAAAGCATCCTTAGCGTGAACGCAAAATACTTTTTTGCCGAAAAGCTCTAAAGCATCCATTGGGTTAGCTCTGCCGTCACTAATCAGGTTGGCAGGGTCTAAATTAATTCCTACGTTGTCGAGGCCTATTTTTTTAATAACGATACCTAAGGTTACGGGAAGCTCTTCTCCCGTTTCAAAGGAAAAGGTTTGGCCTCTTTCCTTTAATTCGCCGCAAAGCTCCTTTAAAGCGTTAACAACGCCGATATGTCCCTCTGCTTCGGGGTTGTCGGGAATAAAGCCGGTGTGAGAAATTACGCTTTTAACGCCTAAATTATAAGCAAAAAGTGCGCCTTTTTTTAAGTCATTAAGCCTTTGGGCACGGTACTTTTCGGGAACTAAGCCTAAAACCTTGTGGTTGTTCGGATATTTCCAGTCAACAGGACCGCTCCAACCGCACCAAAAATCGGTTACGGTTAAACCGAGCTCGCTTATAAGAGCTTTAAGAAACTGTAGATTTTCATCGGTGTAAAAATCCATATTCCAATTCGCAATTTGAACGGTGTCAAAGCCGAGCATTTTTGCGTGGCGCAGCTTCTGTTCGCAATTTTCGGTTATTTCAACTAAAAGTCCAACCTTCACTTTATTTTCCTCACTTATGCTAAGGGTTTAACAGGTGCGCCGTGAGCATCGGCAGATTTTTCCTGAGCCAGCATTACCTTAATAACGTTTGCCGATTCTTCGGGAGGACAAATATCAAAGGGAAGATTTTTTTCAACACATTCTACGAAATATTCAAGCTCCGCTCTGTAGTCGGATACGGTGATTTTTCTTTCGGTTAAAAGGTTGGTAACAGATTTATCTTCATAGGAAACTGCAACCAGTTCTCTATTCTCGTTCATATCCTGATATACGTAGCCTTTTTCGAAGTTAATGCGGATATAACGTTTATTGTGCTTGTTAACTAAAATACCCCAGTCGCTCCAGTTGTGCACGAAAAGACCGTCATTGTAGCAGGAATTTGCAGATACTGAGCCGTAGCCTGTAAAATCCTTATTGCATTCTCTGCCTACAACGCTTACAAATTCAGGAACACCAAAGAACCAGTTAACGAGGTCAATATTATGTGCTTGAAGGTCGAGCATACAGCCACCTGAACGGTTACGGTCGGCAAACCAATTTTCCCAGCCCCAATTAGGTGTTCCGTCTGCAGAACAGAAGAAAGCGGAAACAGGCTTGCCAAAGCTACCATCTTCAATAAACTTCTTAATAATACGTCTTTCGTCGGTAAAGCGGCAGCAATGCGCAACCATAAAGCGTTTGCCGGTTTCCTTGGAGCAGGCTATCATTTTTTCACAGTCTTCTGTTGTAAGAGCCATAGGCTTTTCGCAAAGCACGTGAAGGCCTGCCTTCATAGCTTTTATTGCATATTCGGCGTGCAAAAATGTGGGAAGACATATAAGCACCATATCTAATTCTTTTTCATTTTTGAGTAATTCATCAAAATCGGTATAAAATCTTTCACCCTTACATTTTGACTCTGTTTCTCCTCTTACGTCACAGGTAGCAACAAGTTCAATGTTAGAACCTTCTTCTTTGAGAGCGTCGAAGCTTTTTCTGTGTGCGTTATTGGCAATCCAGCCGTTTCCTAAAAGTGCTACTTTCATAATGAAACTCCTTTTTATTTTTTTGACGTTGCCAAATTTAGTATTGACAGACCTCATTTTTAATTATAGAATAAAATCAACCTAAAACAAGCGTATTATTGATAAAAAATTTCACTATATTGATATTTGAGGTGAAATTATGACTAACCACGTTTATGAATATCATTTAGACGTACGCAAAAACAAGCTTTGCCCGTTTAAACTTAATATTGTAAGTAATTATTCAATATACTCCTGTAACTGGCACGAGAATATTGAAATTATTTACGTTGTCGACGGTAGCGGAAAAATACGTTACGGAAATATGGAGCTTGATTTTACGGCGGGGGATATTATAGTCGTGAATTCGGGTGAGCTTCACCGACTGTATAGCGATAAGGATATGAAGTATTATTATCTTTTGGTGGATGAAAGCTTCTGTACCGAAAACGGAATAACTACCGCTAATCAAGTTTTTACGCCTAAGTTTTCCTCCGAGAAAAGTCGGACACTCTACCAAAGGGTTATATATGAATACTCCGAATACGAAAAAGCCTCCTCTTGGCTGCGTGTCGCAAGGCTGAGAGTGGCGGTGTTGGAGCTGCTTATAGATTTATGTGAAAATCACGTAGAGCAGGAAAATTCTGACAACAGTGTCAATTGTGAAAAATATATTAAAAAAGCTATCGGATATATTGAACAGCATTATAATAGAGCCGTAACGCTGGAGGAGCTGGCGAAAATTTGCGGTATAACAAAGCATCATTTATCACGTGAATTCAAACGTTATACGGGACAAACGGTTATGACCCACCTTAATAAAACACGGTGTAAAAATGCCGAGGTGTGTCTTGATGAGGGTATGTCGGTAACCGAAACCGCCCTTGAATGCGGCTTTGAAAGTGTTTCCTACTTTTCACGAACCTATAAAAAGCTTATGGGTGTTTTGCCTTCAGCCCACAAAAAAAGAATAAACGTCCGCTAAAGCGAAATGATGTTGTGTCCTTGCGGATGCAAATAAAAAAGAAAAGCAAGTCGAAGGACTTGCTTTTCTTTTATGCGAAAGACTGCTTAACTCTGCCTCCTGTGCAGTTGGTACTTGGTCGGAATATTCAGCTAAAAAGTATACTATATGCTTCAACCTTGTTTCACCATTACGCATAAAGCTGTGCGTATCCTCAGTTATAAAACCGTCGATCAACCGGACAGTCAAGTCTGTTTCCTCTGAGATTTCGCGTAAAGCGGTTTGTTTGCCGCAAAACATTAGGCGAAGCCGACATCATTAGCGTCAGCGGCATCATTCGTGAAACGACATCATTTGCCGAAGGCAAACATCATTGAAAAAACGCACCTTTGTCGGTAGACAAAAGTGACTTTATATCATAAAATTCAGGATATTTCAATGATGCATCGCCTACGGCGACATGATGCATTTGCTACGCAAATATGATGTTGCTCCACTGCGTTTTGCAATGATGCGATGTTTGCCAAAAACATTAGCGAAGCGACATCATTAGGCGAAGCCGTCATCATTAACGAAGTGACATCATTTGCCGAAGGCAAACATCATTGAAAAAACTCCTTGAGATTTCTCAAGGAGTTTTTTCTGGTGCCGCTGACCGGACTTGAACCGGTACGGTATCGCTACCGAGGGATTTTAAGTCCCTTGTGTCTGCCTATTCCACCACAGCGGCGCATATTTACAACAAAAGAATAATACAATATTTTTCGCTAAATGTCAAGGGCGTAAAAGGAAAAAACATAAAAAATTTCGATCTTTGTTACATTTATTGACTTTCACGCTTTAATCTGTTAAAATATTTAAAAAATATGCGGAGTTGATTATATGAACGCTCAGGACAAAGAAAACCTATTCGGTTTTTATAAAGCTATACTTTGCCTTAAGGATATTGAAGAGTGTGATGCTTTCTTTGAGGATATGTGCACCTCTAAGGAGATTATTTCCATTGCTCAGCGCTACACTGTTGCAAAAATGCTTAGACAAAAGCGTGTTTACAGCGAAATAGTTTCAAAAACGGGTGCAAGCACTGCAACCGTAAGCCGCGTTAAAAGAATGATGGACGGTGGCACCGGCACTGTCAGCAAGCTTTTAGAGAGAACCGGGGACTAATGGATTACGATATTTTTTCACGCTATTACGATGCGCTTACAAGGGACGTCGATTACGCCTCAAGGGCAGAGTATTTAGCCGGGTTATTTATAAAATATGATAAAATGCCGTCGTTGCTCCTTGACGTTGGTTGCGGAACAGGCGGCTTTTCGGTTGAGTTTGCCAAAAAAGGTGTTGAGGTTATCGGAGCCGACCCGTCCTACGGTATGCTGACTGCCGCAGGCGAAAAGGCACGAAAGCATGGTGTTAATATTCTTTTTTTGAATCAATCGGGGCAGGAGCTCGACCTATACGGAACGGTAGACGGTGTTATAAGCTGTCTTGATACCGTTAATCATATTACCGATAAAAGAAGCCTGCAAAGCTTTTTTAACCGCATAAGCTTATTTTTGGAGCCAAGCAGGCTTTTTATATTCGACGTTAACACGTTATATAAGCAAAAGGAAGTTTTAGGTGATAATACCTTCGTTTTTGATACCGATGAGGTATACTGCGTATGGCAGAATTCCTTTGATAAAAAAGCAGGTGTTACCGACATTTTTCTCGACTTTTTTGAGAAGAATAATAACGGATATTTAAGAAGCTGCGAAGAATTTTCAGAGCGTGTATACAGTAGGGAGGAGCTTGAAGCAATGCTTAATAAAGCAGGCTTTAAGCTTATTACGGTTTTGGACGACGGTAAGAAGACTGCGCCGAGTAAAACCTCGCAAAGAAATATTTACGTGGCAAGAAAAGGAGTATAGCTTAATGGGTAAGCTTATAAGAACAATTACAAGTGACGGCGCCGTTATGGCAACCGCCCTTGATTCTACCGATATCGTTGCTGCGGCCGAAGGCTTTCACAAAACCAGTGCTGTTGTAACTGCCGCTCTGGGACGTTTGCTTACCGCAACGTCCATAATGGGAAATATGATGAAGGGCGCAAAGGATACCGTTACCGTACGTATTGCAGGTGACGGCCCTGCGGGCTCCTTTATTGCCGTTGCCGATGCTAAGGGTGACGTTAGGGGCTACGTTACTAACCCAAGGGTTGAAATTCCTTTAAAGCCTAACGGCAAATTAGACGTTTCGGGAGCTGTTGGTACTAACGGCTTTATTTACGTTATTAAGGATATTGGTCTTAAAGAACCATATAGCGGCTCGGTACCTCTCGTATCGGGTGAAATCGCCGAGGACGTTACCGCTTATTATGCAGTAAGTGAGCAGATACCTACCGTTTGCGCCTTAGGCGTGCTGGTTAATCCCGACCTGACCGTTAAAAAGGCAGGCGGTGTACTTATTCAACTTTTGCCCGGCGCTGACGATGCTACTATCGAAAAGCTTGAGGAAAACCTAAAGCACGTGCGCCCCGTAACCGCTATGATGGATGACGGTATGGATATCAAGGATATTGTATTTACAATGCTAAGCGGCTTTGAAACCGAAGTGCTTTACGAAACCGAAACTCATTATAACTGTCCCTGTGGCCGCGAAAGGGTAAGAGGTGTGCTTGCTTCTATGTCGGTGGAGGAGCTTGATTCTATGGCTGAGGAAATGGATGAAATAAAGGTGGAGTGTCATTTCTGCGATAAGTCTTACGTGTTTACACCTGCAGAGGTTAAAAGGATTTCCGACGAAAAAAAGCAAAAATAATTTTTTTAAAAAAAGTTTAAAAAAAGTGTTGACAAACTAAAACCATTGTGGTATTATATCAAAGTCGCCGGTACACGGGTAGCGGTTCGATGTGGGAGCATAGCTCAGCTGGGAGAGCATCTGCCTTACAAGCAGAGGGTCATAGGTTCGAGCCCTATTGTTCCCATAAATTGACAAGATTTCGCTAAAGAATCTTGTCGTTTTTTATTTTTACAGAACGCGAGGTGGAAGTATGCTTTTATATATAGTTCGTCACGGTG
>JAFVIF010000062.1 GCA_017474125.1 Clostridia bacterium | reverse complement strand
GTCAAGCGTAAAGTGAATGGCGGGGATTTCGGTGTGCTTTTTCCATTCTTCGGCTTTGGCGCAAAGCTCTAAATGATGATTATACTTATCCTTAATTACAGCTAAAGCGTTTAATAAGGCTTCTTCCTTTTCTCCTGACTGTACGGCGGCCGCTTTAAAGCCTTCAAAGTGCGATTTATTTTCCTTTAAGCCGTAGATTAAGGCTAAAAGGGAAAGAGAAACACGTGATTTAGGCTTAAGCTTTAGTGCTGTTTCGGCATAATATGTTGCTTTTTCAAAATCGAAAAGGTCGAAATACACCGATGCCGCATTGTGGTAAGCGTTATGGCTTTGGGGGTCGGCTTCAATAGCTCTTTCGGCAAAGCCTGCGGCAAGCTTTAGGCTGCCCATTTTTTTGTAGAGTAATGAAAGATTGCTGAGAGCGGTAGGGTGCATAGGGTCTTCTCTAAGGAGAAAACGGTAAAAGCTTAAGGCTTCCTCGGTGTTGTCGGTTTCCTCACAGCAAAGGGCGCTGAACAGGTAAACGGCAATTCTTTCCTTGCTTGTTAAGGGAGAAGCTTCGATTTTTGTCAGCTTTTTCAAAACGCGGTCAAAGCGGTTTTTGTTATAATCCTTTAAGGCGGATATAAACATTGCCCGAGCGGCAAGGTCGTTTGTAAAACAGCCCTCCAGCTCTTTTCTATAGGACTTTTCCAAAAAGATATATTCTTGCTTAAGAGAATGAAAAAGCTCAAGCGTCAGGGTATGTAAAAAAGGAGCCTTCTTTTTAGGTCTGAGATAAACGGCGTGTAAATCACCCTCGGCAAAGCCTACCGCAACACAGTGACGTGATTTTAAAAAGTCTGCGTACTCGCCGTTATCTAAATATTTTTTAGTCCATTCTTTAATAAGCTCCAAGGCGGTGATATAGCTTTCGCTGTTAAAGCAGAAAGGGTTTTCGCTGCTTTCAAAGCTTGTTACACCGCGACAGGCCCAATCAGGGCTTTCGGTGGTGAAATCATCTGCGCCTATAATCACGGCGCTATAGCCGTTTTGGTCGTTTTCGTATATGCTGATATAAACGGCGGTAATCATGGTGCTGTCGTTAGTTTTAAGGGCGTTATTAAGCCAGTTTCTGAATTTATTCTCCATTTTTCGTTCCCTTTCGTATATAAAAAAGGAGACCGTGCGGTCTCCTTTAAGGTTATTTGCTTACGTAATACTTTACAAGATTCTGGAGCAGCGTGTCGCGGTCAATTTTCCTTATAAGGTTTCGCGCGTTATTGTGTGTGGTGATATAGGTCGGGTCCTCGGAAAGGATGTAACCGACTATCTGATTGACCGGATTGTAGCCCTTTTCCTTAAGCGCTTCAAAAACCTGTAATATTAACTTGCGGACCTCAAGCTCTTCTTCGTTTATAAGAGAAAATTCCATAGTCTTATCAATCATTTTCAACACCTCTTTTTATTATATTACACCAATAACGGAAAAAGTACAAGAAAAAGTTTAAAAATTCCTTATAAACTTTTATTACATTCTAAGTGTTGCGCCTGCGGCTTCCAGCTTCTTTAAAATACGCTTAACAGCGGCATCAATTTGTTCGTCGGTAAGGGTGGCCTCGGCACTTCTCAGAGTTACGCTGAAGGCAACGCTCTTTTTACTCTCGGGAATTTGGTTACCCTCGTATACGTCGAACAAGGTAACGTCCTCACAAAGCCTACCTGCCGCTTCACGCATAATATCCTGAAGGTTGCCTACGGGAATATCCTTGTCGCAAAGGAATGCAAAGTCGCGGGCAACTGCGGGGAATTTGGGAAGTGGCTTATAAACGGTTTTTTCGGGAACAATACAGAAAAGCTTGTCAAGGTAGATTTCGGCAACGTATGCACGAACACCGATATCGTAGCCTTGGAGCACTTCAGGGTGAACCTCACCGAATACCGCTACGCAGTCGCCGTCAAGGATTGCCTCTGCCTGACGACCGGGGTGAAGGAATACTTCGTTGCTCTTTTGGAACTTGGCTGTTTTGCCGAAAAGTGCCATAACCTCTTCTATTATACCCTTAAGGGTGAAGAAGTCCTCCTCTGCGCCGTAAATACCTATAGACATAGTAGGGATTTCAGCAGGTGCATCGGTAAGGGGAAGGCTGCTTGGAATAAAGCGCTTGCTTATTTCAAAGAAGCGAACGTCGGTGTTTTTGCGGTTATAGTTGGTGGAAAGAACGGTAAGCATACTGGTTATAAGCTGAGTCCTCATAGTGGAGTACTCGTCGCCCAAGGGATTAAGAAGCTTAACAGCCCTTCTCCTGCAATCATCCTCGCTGAGCTTAAGGGTATCAAGAGCCTTAGAGGAAATAAAGGAATAGGTTGCAATCTCGTTTGCTCCCATTGAAATCATAGCCGATTTAATAAGGTCGGACTTAATGCGCTCGGCATTCTTTCTGCCGCGGCGAACACTACCGGTCATAGGGGTGCCGACAATGTGGTCGTAGCCGTAAATACGCATAATTTCTTCCGCAAGGTCGGCTCTGCCTTCAATATCGTCTCTTATGGAAGGAACGCTTACGGTAAGCTTATTTCCGTCAAGCTTAGTTTCAAGGCCTAAAGCGGTAAGAATACGAACCATTTCCTCCTTTTCGATAACGAGGCCTAAAAGGTCGTTAATGGAATCGGTGGTGCAGGTTAGAATTCTGTTTTGGGGAAGTCCCTTATTTTTGTCAATAACACCCTCGATAATATCACCTGCATCAAGGGCTTCAATAAGGTTTAGGGCGCGGTCCATGGCAAAGCCTGTGTTGTTAATATCAATACCCTTTTCAAATCTGCCGGAGGATTCGGTACGAACACCCAAAGCACGTCCCGTACGGCGGATGTTGTCACGCTTAAATTTAGCGGATTCAAGGAAAAGGTCGGTGGTGGTTTCGGTAATTTCACTTTCAAGACCGCCCATAATACCTGCAAGGCAGGAAGGCTTTTGACCGTCGGCGATAACAAGCATATCACCGGTCAGGTTGTGCTTTTTCTCGTCAAGGGTTTGAATAAATTCACCGCTTTTTGCATTACGAACTATAATGTGCTTGTCGGCAAGGTCGTTATAGTTAAAGGCGTGCATGGGCTGACCCGTTTCAAGCATAACGAAATTGGTAATATCAACGATATTGTTAATGGGACGCATACCGCAGGTTTTAATAACCTGCTTCATCCATTCGGGAGATTCCTTAATACGAAGGTTTTTAACAACGCGACCAACGTATCGGGGGCATAAATCGTAGTTTTCAACGTCGATTTTAATATAATCGTTAATGTCGCCGCCTACGGTTTTATAGTCGGTGGCAGGCATTTTAAAGGCAGTGCCCAAAACAACGCTTACTTCCTTGGCAACACCTATAATACAGTTACAGTCAGGGCGGTTTGCGGTAATTTTAAAGTCGATAACGTAGTCGTTAAGGCCTAAAATATCACGCATATCGGTGCCCGGAGCATATTCATCCTTTAAAATAAGAATTCCGTTAACGCTGGCACCAGGATAGTCGGCATCGGTAAGCTCTAATTCTCCGCCGGAGCAAAGCATACCGCGGGATTCGACACCGCGAAGCTTACCCTTTGTAATGTGAACGCCGCCCGGAAGGTAGGAGTCGTGAAGGGCGGCGGGAACCAAAGCACCCTCAAAAACGTTTTGAGCACCCGTAACAATCTGAACAAGCTCTCCTTCACCTGTGTCCATTTGACAAATTTGCAAATGGTCGCTGTTTTCATGAGGAGCAATGGAAACAATTTTAGCGGCAACAACGTTGCTCATTTTATCGCGGAGGTTTTCAATAGATTCAACCTCGAAGCCTGCCATAACCATTTTATCGCAAAGCTCTTCAACCGATACGTTAATATCAACGTAATATTTTAAAGTGTTAAGTGCAATTTTCATAATTTTCCGCTCCTTTCATTAAAACTGGTCAAGAAAACGCTTGTCGTTTTCAAACAGTAAGCGTATATCGCTGATTTTATAGCGAGTGGTGGTAAGACGGTCAAGGCCTATACCAAATGCAAAGCCTGTGTATTCCTCGGGGTCAATACCGCAGTTTTTAAGCACGTTGGGATGTACCATACCTGCACCTAAAATTTCAATCCAGCCTGCTCCCTTACAAACTCGACAGCCCTTGCCGCCGCACTCTGAGCAGGTTACGTCAACCTCAACGCTGGGCTCGGTAAAGGGGAAGAAGGAGGGACGGAATTTAACCTTAGTTTCGGGACCGTAAATTTCGTGAGCAAACTGCTCCAAAACACCCTTAAGGTCACACATGGTAATTCCTTTGTCAACAACAAGGCCTTCAATCTGATGGAAAACGGGGGAGTGGGTAGCATCAACCTCGTCGGCACGGAAAACTCTGCCGGGGCAAACCATACGAATAGGAGGCTGAGTTTTCTCCATTGTACGGGCCTGAGCGGCCGAGGTTTGGGTACGAAGAAGTAAGGAATCGGTTAAATAGAAGGTGTCCTGCATATCACGGGCGGGGTGGTCGGCAGGCACGTTTAACTGCTCAAAGCAGTAGTGATCGGTTTCAACCTCGGGACCGTCAACTACGTCAAAGCCCATAGACTGGAAAATATCCAGCATATCGTCAAGCACCTTGTTAAGGGGATGAAGCGCGCCTATTTTGGCTTTTTTCGAAGGCAGGGTAACGTCAATAGCCTCGGCAGCAAGCTTGGCTTCCTGAGCCGCCTTTTCCATAACGGTGCTCTTTTCGCTGAGCGCGGCATCAATAGCGCCTCTTACCTCGTTTGCCATTTGGCCTACAACGGGGCGCTCCTCAGCAGAAAGGCTTCCCATAGATTTAAGAATGGCGGTAAGCTCACCCTTTTTACCTAAATATTTAATACGGATTTCCTCAAGGGCGGCGGCGCTGTCGCTTTTTTCTATAGCGGCAAGAGCTTCGCACTTAAGCTGTTCAAGTTTTTCTTTCATTGCTTTTCCTCCAAAAATAAAAATAGTCTTCGTCCCAAACAACAAGGACGAAGACGAAAACTCCGCGGTACCACCTGATTTTTTGCTCTGAGCAAACACTCGTTGGAAATATAACGTTTTCCACTCCGTCGGCGCTTACTAATGCTTCGGCGCCGCCGCTCAAAAGGGAACTTCGGTAAAGGGGCAATTCGTGAGTTTCAGCCGCGCTCACAATCTCTGTAAAAGCCTTGGATTACTTACTTTTCTTTGTCACAGCGTTTAATTATCTTAATTAAGATAACACATTTTTAAATTAAAATCAACCTTTTTATTAAAAAAATTGAAAAACAAAAAATTTTGTGGTATACTTTATTTTCGGAGGCGGTATTATGTATTCTCAGTTTAAACAACAAAGCTATAATGCGGCGAAGGAAATAATAGAAAAGGCTTGCTTGAAGGAAGGCAGTATTCTTGTTGTGGGCTGTTCTACAAGTGAAACCTTGGGACAGAAAATAGGAACCGATTCCTCTCCCGAAGCCGCACGCTTTATTTTTGACGGTATTTACGCCGCGGCGCAGGAAAAGGGCGTTTACGTTGCCGCCCAATGCTGTGAGCATTTAAACCGTGCTGTTATTATAGAAGGCGATGCCGTAAAGGGTAAGGAGCAGGTAAACGTTGTGCCTCAGCCTAAAGCGGGAGGCAGCTTCGCTACTGCGGCCTATAACACCTTTTCTCATCCGGTTGCGGTAGAGGAAATAAGTGCCGATGCGGGCATTGATATCGGCTTTACAATGATTGGTATGCATATAAAAAAGGTAGCAGTACCCGTTCGCCTTGAAAATAACAAAATAGGCAATGCTACCGTCTTGGCGGCTCGCAGTCGTCCTAAGTTTATAGGCGGAGCGCGTGCCGTGTATGATGATTCTTTGCTTTAAAATACGCTTTCGGCGGAAAGGCTTTCGCTGTCCTTTAAATACCCGAGAAGGGTTTTAAAAACAGCGGTCTCTGCTAAAAATGCACCTTCATCCTTTGCGCTGTGAAGGGCGATTAAGCGGTTAAGGCTTATTCCTATTTCCTCAACGCTGTCATGATTGGCAAAAAACATAAGCATCGGTTGAGCTTTTTCCCATGTGTTTTTTAGATGGGTAAGCTCTTTGTCGGTGCTTATTTTTTTTTGCTCCTTTTCTTCAATTACTTCAATTGTATCGGTAAGACTGTTGTAATAGTATTTTACGGTAAAGGAGGAAATAATGGCAAGGCTTAATACTATAGCGCTTAGTATAGCCGCCGCTATAAGTCGCTTCATTTGTTTTCCTCCTTTAGTATAACGTTCATTTTTCCGTTTTTATCCATAGTAAGCAAAAACACGTCGCTTATTTTTGCAGGGCTTATTCTTCGCATAATTTCGCTTTGCTCTGCGTTAAGCGCCTTAACCGCTTCCATAATAAGCTTTCCGTCGCTGATAATCGGGAGGGGGAGAGTAGCCTCCTCCGGACTGATTTTTGGGATATCACCCGTTTGTACGGGACGGAAGGCGCTTTTTTCCACAACGCTTAACGACCCGTTAACCTCAAGCACGGCATAGGCTACGTTTTCAATTTTGAAAACACCCTGACCGCGAAGAAGCTCTATAAGGTCAATAACCGTAAGCCGTACCTTTTTCATTGCTTTCTGGTCTATAACGCCGTTTTTGATTATTACGGCAGAGTTTCCGCTCATAAGCTTCCGTATTAAAGGAGATTTCATTGCCAGCACCGAAATAAAAATTTCGATAATAACAAGCATAAAAATCGCCACTATACCGTTTAACACAGGCTGTGAGCTGTCCTGCAACGGTATTGCGGCGATTTCGGAAATTAAAAGAGTAACGGCAAGCTCGTTTGGTTGCATATCGCCTATTTGTCGTTTGCCCATAAGCCTTATGCCAAGGGTTACGAAAATATAAACGACAGCCGTACGGATTATTGTAATTATCAATTCAATCACCGTACATAGTTTGCCTTATTTACTTATCATTATGCATTTTATAGGATAAAACCATCAGCTTGTCACCGAAGTGAACGTTTTCTACCGATATTCCCGGGTAAGCAAGGCCTAAATCGTAATGGCTGAAGTTTAAAAAGCCCTTTATGCCAAGCTTAACTAACTTATAGGAAATAGCCTCGGCCGACTCCTTTGGTATACAAAGCACGGCGGCGGTAGGGGAATTTTCCTTACAAAATTCATCTATAGAGCTCATAGAGCGGATGGGAAGATTGTGAACAACCTGACCTATAAGGGATTCCTTTTGGTCGAAAAGGCCGATAAGCTCATATCCCTTATTATCAAAACGAATATGGGTGGCTATAGTGCGGCCTAAGTTACCCATACCGATTATTATAAGCTTTTGAGGCTTATCAAGACCGAGAATTTTTGCAATTTCACCGGTTAAAAGCTGTACGTTGTAGCCATAGCCCTGCTGTCCAAAGCCGCCAAAGCAGTTAAGATCCTGCCTGATTTGGCTTGCGGTTAAACCCATTTTTTTGGATAATTCTGCAGAGGAAATGCGGGTGATGCCCTGTGCCTTTAAATCCTCTAAAAAACGGTAGTAGCGTGGAAGGCGGCGTATAACCGATGGCGATATGGAACGGTATGCCATAAAATTACCTCCAAAATTTTTCACTTTAATCTCAATATATATTATGTATCAAATCAACCGATTTGTCAACAAAAAAGGACGTCATTTAATTGACAAAAAGTTATAGAAATAGTATACTGATAAAAAATATTGCTTTAAGAGGTAGCCTTATGAAAAAATTAGTAGTTATTAGTTTTATAGCGGTGCTTTGCTGTCTGCTTTGCAGCTGCTCCGTTTCCTATTCCTCCATTCAGTCAAACCTTAGAGCGGCTGATTATACCGTAATAGAAATGGATGAGGAAAAGCTTAATGAGCTTAATACCGAGCTTACCTACAGCTACGGCGGAAGCGGTTCAATAATTAAGGGCTTTTACGGAGTGAATAACCAAACCAACGTAGGAGTAACCGTGCTTGAATTCAATAACAAGGCTGATCTTACTCTTATGTATAAAATGGCGGAAAGCTCTATTAATGAGGAAATCGAAGCAGTTGACCTTTCGGGTCATATACTTGTGTTCGGTGAAAAAGCAGGCGTTAAAGTCGCATTAAAATAATTAAAATTACTTGATAATGTAAAAGTATTGTGGTATCATTAACAGTACTGATATTTACGCGCTTTAATGAGGAGGACATAAAATGCTGGATATTAAATTTATTAGAGAAAATCCCGAGCTTGTAAAAGAAAATATAAAAAAGAAGTTTAAGGAGCATAAGCTTGCTCTCGTTGACGAGGTTTTAAGGCTTGACGAGGAAAAACGCGCCGCCAACAGCCGCGCTAACGAGCTTCGCGCTCTCCGTAATAAGGTTAGTAAGGAAATCGGCGCTTTAATGGGTCAGGGCAAGCGTGAAGAGGCTGAGGAGAAAAAACAGCTTGTTACCGCTCAGGCAAAGGAGCTTGCCGAGCTTGAGGCTAAGGAAGCTGAGCTTAGCGAAGCCTTAAAGCAGAATATGATGAAAATCCCTAACATTATCGACGACAGCGTGCCTATCGGTAAGGATGACAGCGAAAACGTTGAGGTTGAGCAGTTCGGTGAAAAAACTCAGGTTGATTTTGAAATTCCCTATCACACCGATATTATGGCGCTCTTTAGCGGTATTGACAAGGAAGCCGCAGGTAAGGTTGCAGGCGAAGGCTTTTATTATTTAATGGGTGATATTGCCCGTCTTCACAGCGCCGTTACCGCCTATGCAAGAGATTTTATGATTAATAAGGGCTTTACCTATTGCATTCCTCCCTTTATGATTCGTTCAAGCGTTGTTACAGGCGTTATGAGCTTTGAGGAAATGGATGCTATGATGTATAAAATAGAGGGTGAGGACCTTTACCTTATAGGTACCAGTGAGCACTCTATGATAGGTAAGTTTATCGACACAATAACTGCCGAGGAAAAGCTTCCCTTGACCCTTACCAGCTATTCTCCTTGCTTTAGAAAGGAGAAAGGCGCTCACGGTATTGAGGAAAGAGGTATTTACAGAATTCATCAGTTCGAAAAGCAGGAAATGATAGTTATTTGTAAGCCTGAGGAAAGTATGGATTGGTTCCATAAAATGTGGAGCTATTCCGTAGAGCTTTTCAGAAGCCTTGATATTCCCGTAAGAACTCTTGAGTGCTGCTCAGGTGACCTTGCCGACCTAAAGGTTAAGTCCTACGACGTTGAAGCCTGGTCTCCCAAACAGCAGAAATACTTCGAGGTTTGCTCCTGCTCCAACCTTGGCGATGCACAGGCAAGAAGGCTTGGTATTAAGGTTAAGGCTGAGGACGGCAGTAAATACCTTGCTCACACCCTTAACAATACTGTTGTTGCTCCCCCAAGAATGCTTATCGCCTTCCTGGAAAACAATTTACAGTATGACGGTGAAAAGTATTCTGTTCGTATTCCCGAAGCATTAAGACCTTATATGGGTGGTAAAGAGCTTATTACCTATTAATAAAATTAAATGCCCGAGGTTTAATTCGGGCATTTTTTTAAATTAAAAGCCCTGTCGAAGGGAGAACACTTCGTAAAGAAGTGTTCTCCCTTGATTTTTTATATAAAAATGACACTTTCAAATTCTGAAAGTGTCATAGTGGGTTACATACTTTGAAATTTACCTATCTCAAAAATAAGAATATTAAGTGATATTGTGAGACAGGTCTCACAGTGATATTCTTTAGAATATCTCGCCAAAGGCGAGATATTTCTAAAGAGTGATATTGAAACTTGCAGTTTCAGTGATATTATATTCGCCCCAAAAACTCGCGAAGCGAATATAACTTGGGCGAAGCCCAAATATAACTGCGTAGCAATATAACTCGCCGATAGGCGAATATAACTGTGGCACCTTCCTTACGGAGGGTGCCACAAAGACAGGGCTTAATTAATTGACTAAAGATTTTCAACTATTCCGGCAAGATAAAGCTTTAGATAAGCCATATCAATAACGTCTGCCTTGCCGTTAAGGTTAATATCGGCATTGGTAACGCTAACGCTTGAAGCGTCGATTTTTTCTACAATATAAAGCTTTATAAGGGCAAGGTCGGTTGTGGTTACCGCACCGTCAACGTTAAGGTCTCCCTTTGCATCGGCCTTTATATAATAGGTTGCACCGCTTTCAAATTCGGTAACGGTATTGCCTTGACTGTCAACCCATAAAACGTCCTTGCTGTCGTTTACGGTTTTTACGTCGGGAGCGGTAATGGCATCATTTAAACCGTAGTATGCCGTAAATACGTTGTCCCTTAAAACACCGTTTTTGCTGTTACAAACAACGCTATTGTTAAGAACAAAGCTTGCAGTAACCATTTCCTCGGTAACAAAGCTGTCGAAGTAAATTACATCGCCGTTGCCGTAAGCACTTGACTTAAGCCATAGGTATACGTAATTACTGTCGGTGGCGGTAAAGTAAATATTACCGCTGTGCCATACACCTGTTTCGGAATTTTGTGAAATAGTAAAGCGTGAATCGGTGAAATCATTGGCAGCATTAAGGCTATCATCGGCGGTAAAGGGGTCGATATAATAGTTTGCGCCAAGGGCTTCGGGAAGGTAATATTTAAAAGAGATTTTATAAGCGGTGGCGGCAGTTGATTGTCCTAATGCTATAGAATACAATCTGTCGTCATTAGCGCCAACGTTGGAGAATTTTAAAGCTTTTTCACCGTCGTTTACGTAATCGGAAGAAATATCTATTACACCGTTAGAATCACCGCAAACGTTTTTATCGTAATTTTCGAAGCCTACCGTGGGGATGCTGTAAGCATAAACAGTAATATCATTTTCGGGCATGGTTGTCGGCACCGCCTCGTATTTATCGGCAGCCGCAGACCATACCTTGTCTGCACCGCGCACAGGGGTAATGGCAGGGTAGGTAATGGCGGTGTTGCGTTCAAATTCCTGCTCCGTTCTGTTTTCGCCGTCAACAAAGGTAACCTCGTAATAGTAACCGAAAATTTCACCCATATCAAAACGGTTATCGTCCTTACCGTCGGTTGTGTCGGCAGAGACAGTTAAGCAAAGACTAAACAGTAAAGCTATTGTCAGTAAAATGCTAAGTAATTTTTTCATATTTCAATACCTTCTTTTAAATCAAATTACAGAAAACCTTTTAAAGGGTGTCTATGCCGTTTACGGGGTTTCCTTTCATACCGTTAACACTACGGTTAATGGTAGAGGAATAAACGGTGAATTGGTTTCCTGCTTCATCTCTGAAGGTTACGAAGCCTCTGACCATAAGCTTGTAGTCATACATATTCTCGGAATAACCGCTTATATATGTGGAGAAGCATAGTTCTCCATTTTCCTTATTGTATTCCCAGCATTGGTTAAACTCAGAGGTTTTAGCTTGAGTTATAATATCGGCTGAACCTTTTGCTGCAGTAACGTTCATTCCTTCCTTGGTCACACTTTTGTCGTCGGCATATTTATTAAGGGCGCCGTTTCTGTAAAGGAAGCCGCGGGAAATTATTTCGTAATTTTCATTGCCTATTTTAATACGAAGGGTATTGGGGTTTTGTTCATCGGCAACGGTGTTATAACTGAAATAGTAACGAATAGCCTGCTTGTTTTCGGCCGCACTATAGGCTTCGTCAATAAGAAGAGAAGCGCCGCCCGGTGTAATTACGTTGCCTATTTCGGTAAGTGAGATATCGCTTATCCAAATTTTGTTATCGGTGTTATAGTCGCCTACAACCAAAATATAAGCCCAACCGTTTCCGTTGATATACTTTACGTCATCGCTTGCGGTTTGCTCCGAAACGGTACCCTTAAGGCTTGCAGTAAAGTAAATATCGGCAGTTTTGTAGTCGTCGGTATCGGTTGCGGAATAAATAACGGTGTTTGTATCGCCTTCGAAAATGCTTTGGTTAACGTACATATTATTGCCGTTGCCCGCTCCTACGTTAAAGCCTAATTCACCGCTGAGCTCTGCTTTGTACTTAACCGAAAGCTTGTAGGTGACGTTGTCTTGAACCTTACCTAAACGGAACATTTCGATAGTGCTGCTGTCGGCAGACAGGGAAGAATAATAAAGACTTTCGGTTTCGCCTTCTTTTTCTATCGCGAAGTCCGAGGAATAGCGGAGGTTAGATATGGGGTCATCAGTATAGTCTACTGCATAGGCAGAGGAATAAAGTGTAACGCCGTTTTCGGGACATATTTCTTCGCTATAAACACTTTCAACGGTGGCAGACGGAGAAGTGTACCAGGCTTTGTCAAAAAAGTTGGTGTCGGGGAGAGAAAGGGTTTCTCCTGCGTAAAGGGTAATGGTTTCGGTTGCACCGTTTCCGCGGTTAAGGGTAAAGGCTACGGGAACTCTTTCGCTGAGCAGGGGGAACTCACAGTGATAGGTGTTGAAAAGAGCGTTGTTAACCGAAACGCCGTTGCTTAAATCAATGGAAACGGCATCGACATATTCAAGCTCAAAGCGTGCGGTGCCTGTGGCGGCATTTTCGTTTACCTTAAAGGTAACGGTTGCAACAGCGCCTTCTACGATAAAGTTTCCCACAGAAGTGCTGTCCCAAAGAAGGTTTACGTAGCCGTCCATATCGTTATAGGAAAGGCTTAAGGAATCATCGGCAGTAACACAATCGGTAAGAGTGAAATTGTTTTTGTCGTAATGAAGCTTGGAATTGAAAATATAAAGACCGTCTTCGCTGTTTAAGGCAACCTTAAGAGTAACGCTCTCACCGGGATAGGTTCCGGTAGGAACGTCGTCGAAATAAAGCTGAGAGGAAATATCGGTGTTAACGGTCATTGAGTCGGTAGATACCTTAACTTCGGTAATGTATTCCCAGTATGTTGTTTCGCTATAGGTGTATCGTACGCCGTCAAGGTATTCTAAATCGAAAGAATAGTCCTTGTTTTCGGCATCCTTATTAACGGTAAAATAAACGGTGGCAATAGTACCGTCGGCAATATAATTAGAAAAGTTATTGGTGTCATCGTCTATAACGTCCCAAAGAATTTGTGCGTAGCCGTTATGGTCGCTGTAGGTGACGGAAACCCTGTTCTCAAAGCTGTCGTTAGCTACTGATACCACATCAGTAAGAGTAAGGTTTTCACTGTCGTAATTAAGCTTTGACCTTAAGGCCGCAACACCCTCGGTGTTTCCGGTTAAATTAATATTAACCTTAACTGTATCGGTAGGGCAGTACAGTATTCTTTCTACGTCAGCGCTTAAAACTATTTCGCTTGATTGCTCTGCCATAACGAACATTGGCAATGCAGTAAAAATCAAACAGATAGTTAAAAAAATTGACAACGCTTTTCTCATGGTTTGATCTCCTCGAATCCGATTGTTGTTAAATAGCTATAACTATACAAATTAATTATATAATTATTATTGAGTTTTGTCAACAAAAGAAAAAGCAATACCGAAGTATTGCTTTGAAATAATTTATAAAATTTGCTGTGCCAACGCAACGTAAAGCGGCATTGTAAGGATTGATAAAAGGGTTGAAACCGAAACCAGCTTAACCGAAAGGGCTGTATCGCGATTCCATTTCGCCGAAAATACGGTTGTTACGGCGGCACAGGGTGCGCTTGCCGCAACTATGCAGGAAACGGCTATGGTGTTTTCCACGGCAAACGGAGTTTGCTGTAAAAGGAAAAGAAGGGCAAGGCATATTGCGGGGGAAATAACCAGCCTTGACATAATAGGCAACCATATTCTTTTATCGGTAATTGCCGTAATGATTTTTGCTTTTGATAAATAGTAGCCGATTATTATCATAGGCACGGGAGTGTTAAGGTTGCTTACGTGACCCACCGCGCTTTTTATTGGGGAGGGCAGGGCTTCGCCTATTCCGCAAAGGAAAAGTATAAGTCCCACCGTAATGGCAATAACACCGGGATTGAAGATAAGCTTTGAGGCGGTGATTTTTGTTTCCTTTCCGCCCATAAGTACAAGACCGTAGGTCCATAACGCAATATTAAATATAACAACGTAGGCACTGCCTAAAAATACACCGTCGTTACCTAAAATTGCCATTTGAAGAGGAAGAGCCATATAGCCTGCGTTTGAAAAGAAAATACCAAAGCGTGAAACTATACGTGCATCATTATTCTTATTTTTAATCAATGTATATGCAACTGCACCTGCAACGAGATGAAATATAATAGATATTGCAAAGGCAAGCAGCAGCTTATTGAACATTGATTTATCAAAGGGGCGCAAAAAGGAGTTTATTATTACGGCGGGAGTTGCAAAGTAAAGCACCAAATCGGAAAGGCCCTTGGATATTTCATCGTTAATAAGCTTGGTTTTTCCGCATATAAAGCCGATGGCAATAAGAATGAAAAGCACTAAAACCTGTTGTGCTACGGCTAAAAAGTTGTTAAGCATTTCTGTCATAAATTAATACACACCTTGATTCTGCTCGTGTGGTCACTAATAAAAGCGACGTCGGGAAATTCTTTTTCCAAAAGAGCCTTTAAGGGCTCAATAATTACGTCCTCGGTGGGGAAATGGCCTGCATCAATAAGGGTAAAGCCGTTTTCCGCGGCGGTAAGGAAAAGGTTATGCTTAACCTCGCTTGTAACTAAAGCGTCACAGCCCAGGGCAATGGCATCGCTTAAAAAATCACTTCCGCTGCCACCGCAAACCGCTATTTTTTTAACCCTTTCTTCTCCAACGTATTTAACGGCGGTATCAAGCTTTAGGCCGACGTAAGCGGCAAAATCGTCGCTGGTCATTTCTTCCTTTAAACAGCCTACTCTGAAGCTAAAGCCGTCGTAGCCCGTAACCGCTTCAACCTTTCTGAGCTCTAAAGCCGAGCACAGCGCATCGTTAACTCCGTTTTGCGCAACATCAAGGTTGGTATGCATCGAAATAACCGAAATGCCGTTTTCAATAAGCGTATAAACAATATCACCCTTTTTAACCGATTTAAGTCCCTTGAAAATTACGGGGTGGTGGGTAATAATCAGCTTTGCACCGTTTTCTGTTGCGGTAGCTATGGCATCCCTTGTACAGTCTAACGCTAAAACAGCAGACTTGACGTCTGCTGTTTTGTCGCCGATAAGAAGACCGGGATTATCATAATCCGCAGCGGTATTTACGGGGAATTTTTGGTTTAAAAATTCGTAAATTCTTTCTATCGTCATAATTTTCCCTTATTTCTTAAAAGAATCCTTTAGAGCAACTATACGGTTAATAACAATCTCGTCGCTGTTTGTGTCTCGGTCGATACAGAAGTAGCCCTGACGCATAAACTGGAAACGCTGTCCAACGGAGGCGTTTTTAACGTCGTCGCTTACCTTACAGCCCTTAACAACCTCTAAGGAATTGGGGTTAAGGTTGTCGGCAAAGGAGGAAACACCCTCTTCGTCCGACGGATTTTCTACGTTAAACAGTCTGTCGTAAAGACGAACGGTGGCATCGTAGCAATGGTCGGCGCTAACCCAATGAAGTGTTCCCTTTACTTTTCTGCCGTCAGGGGTTTCTCCTCCGAAGGACTCTGCGTCGTAGGTGCAATGAACAACGGTGATATTGCCGTTTTCGTCTGTTTCGTGGGAAGCGTATTTAATAAAGTAGGCACCCTTTAGGCGAACCTCCTTTTCGGGACAAAGACGGAAGTATTTGCCGGTAGGGTTAAGCATAAAGTCATCCTGCTCAATATAAATATTTTTTGTGAAGGGAACGGTGTACTTGCCAAGCTCGGGCTTGTTGGGGTTAACGTCAACCTCAATACTGTCGGTTTTGTCCTCGGGATAGTTATCAATAACCACCTTTAACGGGCGAAGTACTGCCATGGTGCGGTCGGCGTTAAGGTTAAGGTCGTCTCTTACACAGGACTCAAGTAAAGCGTAATCAATAACGCTGTAAGCCTTGGACACGCCGATTTTATCAACAAAGGCACGAATAGCCTCGGCAGGGTAGCCTCTTCTTCTCATACCGCAAATCGTTGCCATTCTCGGGTCATCCCAGCCCGAAACAAGACCGTCGTTAACAAGCTTTAAGCACTTGCGCTTACTTGTAAGGGTGTAGTTAACGTTCATTCTTGCAAACTCAATCTGTCTTGGAGGCATTTTAATATCCAATGCCTGCAAGAACCAGTTATATAGGGGACGGTGGTTTTCAAACTCAAGGGAGCAAAGAGAGTGTGTAACACCCTCCTTGCCGCAAAGCAGGTCATTATTCAGGGCATCCGCGAGGCCGAGCGCGGCATGATCGCCGACGAGTACGCCAGCAAGGAGCATGAGATCCTGACCGCCATCGTCACCCGTATGGATCCCCGCTACGGCAGTGCCATTCTGGAGCTGACCGGCAAGCGCGAGCACACCGAGGCCGTGCTGACTGCTTCCGAGCAGATCGCCGGCGAGACCATCAACGAGGGCGACCGCATCCGCGTTTACGTGGTGGAAGTCCGCCGCGGCGGCAAGGGCCCCCAGATCATGCTGTCCCGTACCCATCCCGGTCTGGTTAAGCGCCTGTTTGAGCTGGAAGTGCCCGAGATCTCCGACGGCACCGTTGTTGTTCAGTCCATGGCCCGCGAGGCCGGCTCCCGCACCAAGATCGCCGTCTGGTCCAACGATGAAAATGTGGATCCCATCGGCGCCTG
>JAFVIF010000061.1 GCA_017474125.1 Clostridia bacterium | reverse complement strand
GATGTGCAGGAGCTTTTAGGACACGCCGATGTCAGTACCACAATGAACGTGTATGCTCACGCTACAAGGGAAGCGAAGCGTACTTCCGCAAGACTGCTTGACAAGGTAGTCGGCGGCTAAAAACAAAACTTTCCCTTGTTTCGGCTCGTAAGAGCAAAAACAAGGGAAAATACATTAAATACGAGTATGAAACTGCTGAAAAGTCCAGTAAAATCAAGGGTTTTCAGAGAGTTGGTTAGATAAATAAGAATTTGACGAACTGTTAAGCACACATGAATTTATTAAGGAGACCTCAAAATGAAACGATTTTTACATTTCATAGAAATTGTTGCTACTATTATAATGATAATATGGGATATCGTGGAGTTTTTAGCTATTCCTGCGTTATTTATTATAATTGGTATGCTTAATTCGTTTCCTTGGCAATATTATGCAATTACGATTGGCGGATATATAGCATTGTTTGTTATCGCTGAAATTATTGCACACTTTGTAGCCAAGGCGTTGGCAAAAAAATACACACCGTTCATAGCAAGAAAACTCGAAAAAATATGCAACAGATTTTCAAGGGAACATTGACCTTGTAAAAGACCAATTCAATGGTCTGTTCGACAAATTCCAATTTATCGGTCGGTTGTATTATAGCATAACTTGACCAACAAATAAAGAGAATAATAAAAACACCCACAGTTTTAAAAACTATGGGTGTTTTCGTACTTTGTTTTACTGTCCTAAAGAGCACGACTCTTACTGGATTGAGTCGTTTTAATTACTTATTCTTTTTGGCCGCCTTTTTTTCGGCCTTTGCTTTTTTTATATCCTCAATATAAGGAACTTCCTTAATTACCTTTTCGGGGTCGGGCTTTTGCTCCAAAACCTCGGGATGCTCAAGGTAATACCTGAAGCGGCGGAAGGCCTTGGCAAAATAAACGCCCGAGCAAATTCTTTCATCCATAACACAGCCGAAGGGCATACATTTTTCAAAAACAATTTCTCCGCCCTTACGGGAGGGTACCTCGCGGGTGTTACCCATAGCCAAAAATACGCTTGTGGTACCAAAGTTGTAAATGTGGTGGAAAATGTGATTGGTACGGATGCTTGCAAGGTTGGTTATACTCATACTGGTGTGGAAGGGAGATGCATCAACAATAGCGTAAGGGAGTAGGCCGTGCCTGTCTAACCACTTGAAAAGCTTAACACCCCAATAAAGCAGTCCTGGAATACCCAGTAAAGTGGAAACTAATTTATCGGTGCTGTTGTTGTCGCCTGCCTTACGGTTAAGGTCGACGTAGGCGTTGATTTTTTCATTAACCTCCATAAGAGAATCGTTGGGGTCTAACTTGATTTTCGACATAGTGCCGTTGTCGGAATCGCTTTTAAGCACCACCATACCAATGGCAAGCTCTTTCCTTGCATAAATTTTACGGTTTACTATAAAGCGGTTAAGTAAGGGAAACTCACCGACAATACGGGCATAGGCCGCAAGCACAAGGGCAAGGTGGCTGTAGACCTGACCGCTGTTGCGCTTTTCGTTTATAAACTTTTGCATAGGGGCAAGGGGGATATCAATCTCAATAAAGTTAAGTGCATCGTTACGCTCCACCATAATATGAGGAACTATTGCGTACTCGCCATCGTCACTCTTAACTCTTTTTCCGTCCGGTCTCATAAAGACGCTCCTATCATTTCAAATTTTAACAAATTGTGAATAACTATGTATAGAATACTACATTTTACGCCATAAGTCAAACGGTTAGTCCCGTTAAAGGGTAAACCGATAGCAGAAAAACTCTACTTATTAATTCTACTGCCGGTAGAGTCTCCTTAAAAAGCCCTTGATTTAAGGCGAAAAAAGTGGTATAATACAAAAAACGAGTGTAAAAGGTGAGGTGACGGCTTTTGAAGGAGCTTAACGATATTATCGCGGCAAATATTTGTGAATTGCGTAAAGCCTCTGCTATGACGCAAAGCGAGCTTGCCGAAAAGCTTAATTATTCCGATAAGGCTGTCTCAAAATGGGAAAGAGGAGAATCGGTACCCGACGTAGCTGTGCTGAAATCCATTGCCGATTATTTTGGTGTTACGGTGGATTATCTTTTAACAAGGGACCATAAGGCGTATCAGGAGGAAAAACGGGAGCACCGTAAGCGTAAAAAGGGCAACCGTATTTTAATCACCCTTATTTCCATAACTGCCGTATGGCTTTTGGCGGTTATCCTTTTCCTTAATTTTGATAGCTTCCTGCAGGATTTACCCGGCAAATGGCTCGTCTTTATTTATTCCGTTCCCGTGTCGGCAATCGTTGCTCTTGTATTTAACTGTATTTGGGGAAAGCGCTTAATAAATTATATTTTGCTGTCGGTAATTTTATGGACACTCATAACGGGTATTTATTTAACCATAGGCATTGCGGGCGGCGGCTTTAAATGGCTACTCTTTATTTTAGGAATTCCCGGACAGGTAATTATCACCCTTGCCGCAGGAATACGGCTTAAATAAGTATATTATTGATTTTTTGCCCCTTTTGTGGTAAAATATAAAAAAATACGTCAGGAGGAAAAACTTATGAAAAAATTATCGCTGACTGAACAAATCTTAATAGCCACAGGTGCGGCTGTAATTATCGGCGCCGCCGCTGTAGGTGTGGTTGCTCTTATAAAGAAGAGAAAAGAGCTTGCCGGCGAAATCAAGGAGCTCGTTATCGAATCTGATGAAATCGAAGAAGATGAAGCAATCGAAGAATAATTTTTAAAAAGCGATACGCAAGGGATTTCCTTGCGTATCGCTTTTTTTATGTGATATAATAAGATATAGATTCCATATAAAATATATTATGCCGGGGGATATTGCAATGTTAAAAAAGCATTTTAAAGTTATAGCTACAATATTGCTTATTGTTTCTTTAACAATAACTCCGCTTTGCGTAGCGGCGGAATATGAAGCAATTTTATATCTTCGCGAGGATATGGCTTATTATACCATTACCGACGGAATTACCATAGGTTCTACCTATACCCATAACGCTTTGCCCGAATATACCCCCGATGGTAAATATTTTGTTGGCTGGTTCGATGAAAACGGCAATGCTACCAATAAAGTTACCATAAAAGCCGAAACAAACCTTTATGCGCGTTATAAAGATTACTTGACCGACGGCGTAGCGGCAGATTATACCCGCCTTGAAACAAAACCCGAACTCAAGGGCGTTACTTACGTCAAAAACGGCGTATATGGAACAAGTGTTAACGAAAGTGGTTGGGCGCTTTCTTCGTGGAGTAGCGATTTGGGCGGCGCTTTGCTTGGCAAATCCTTTACGGGTAGCGCTTACGGTTGGGAGCCTGCTGAACAGTCTATAAAAAATCAGGTTGCCGCCAAACACAACGGCTACGTTGCTGCAACTCAAAATCACCCCGTTGGCAGTATAAACGAAATCGGTTGGACGGCATATTCCAACTTTATTTTAAGAGATAATGACGGCTATGCTTTAGTTCCAAAGGCAAATACAAAATATGCAGTAACCGTTACTTACGAACTTTTAGAAGAGGGCAATTTAACACTTTTTCTTACCGCAGACAGAAAACTTGCTCAAATAGATAAAGGCGCTAACGCTACCGCAGTATCGGACTATAGTACCAATTACGTAAAAGCAGGACTTAGTACAAAGGGTATAAAGGCGGGCGAACAGCTTACCCATACCTACTATATTACCACTGAAGAGTTTGGTGACAGCGTTCCCATGTTTTCTATTCACTGTCAGGCTCATTCCTTTATGGCAGAGCGTGTGGCAACAGCTCCCGGCTCCGACGGAAACAATTACGCTTCTTATACTGTAGGGGAAGCTACCTATTATCCCTATAAAATCGTTTCAACTCCGCAGGTTGTTATCAGACAGGTTGCCGTAAACGAGGTTGAAGAGGGCAATGTGGTAGTAAATTACCAAACCTATGATAAAGAGGTCGGTTTTTCTACTACGGTAGTTGACGGCGTGCCCGAAACTTCTGTTGAAAAAATAAATTCCTTAAGCGCAACACCCGACCTTTGGTATAGCGAAAAGGACGCGCTAAAAATCGTAAACGCCTCACTTTTCCCCGTGGCAGACAGATTTTATTACAGTGTTTCTTATCTTGCAAATAACGGCGAAGAATTTAAAAACGGCAAGCTTTATTTTGACGCTACCGAAGAAACCGTTACAAAGGACGGCCAAAGTGTAAAAGCCGTAAGAAACTTAAATAAAATAAGGGTTGGCAACGTAGTTGACGGCAATAGCTATAAACTGTCATTTTCTCTTATGGCGCAGTCCTTAACCGACGATATTGGTATCGAGGTTGTTTCGGCAGGCTCGTGGGATGCGCAAACCCTTAAAAATACCGCAAATTCACGAGATTTTCTAATCAAAAAGGACGAAATCACCGCTAACGGCGTTACCTGGTATGATTTTGAATACTATTTTACCGCTGATACCCTTGACGTAAACGTTGACAGCGAGGAAACGGGTCTTGATTATAACAAAACGTGTAACGGCGCAAACGCTGTCTTTATGTTAATAAACAGCGAGAGCAAAAAGGACCTTTACTTTACCGATATTACTCTTTTCGATTTGGGTCAGGTTATTTCTTCAAAGGGCGCTTCGGTGCTAAAGGAAGAAGAGGCTGAAAACATCGGCGGTCAGGCTATGCGTTTTTATTTCGATTACGAAACCGCAGACGGTTCTACCGTTACCCTTGACGGCAAAACCTTTAAGGTTATAGAACGAGGCTTTATCTACCGCAAGGGAAATCTTGAGTATTTTCAGCAGGAAGAAGCAAACTTTAATGCTAATGCCGACGGCGTAGTTAAAACTCAAACCACTCTGCTTAACAAATGTTGGAGTTACGATGACCAAACACAGCGATTGACATTTTCTACCTTCGTTAAAAACTTTAATAAAACCGATTTAAGAAAGCTGGAAGTTAAGGGGTATATCGTAATTGAGGATTCCTACGGCAAACAGCATATTATTCACTCTGCGACCACCAACAGAACCATAAAGGGTATTAAAGACGGCAAAGAGGATAATCCGAGGGAAAGAAAGCTTGTTTGGAACGAAGAGTTCGACTATTATAGCTCAATTACTCAGGTAAGCAACTTTACGCAGGAATTTGATGCTATGACAAGCCTTGACGATAATCTTAAGACCACCGAAAGCGAAGATAACTACTTTATAGACAGCGCTACGGGTGAACTTGTATTAAGAGTGACTTCCGACGGCAACAAAAATTATACAACGCCGAAATCGGTAACAAGTCAGGGTCTTATGGCATTTAAGTACGGATATTTAGAGGCTCGTATAAAAGTTCCCCGCGGAAACGGTACTTGGGCAACCTTCTGGACACAAAGTGATAAATCAAGCCTTAATAATTTTGAATATAAGGGCGAAATTGATATTATAGGCAAGGGCGACAAAGAGTTCGATATGTCTATTGCCCTTCACAAATGGTACAGAAATGCAAGTGGCGTTTCTACAAATACCGCTATCGGAAAGCACAATATCGGCAAAGCGGGACATTACCTTTACGGTCAGCCTATTTATGATTTTGAAAGCAAAGACAATGCCAACGATTACCACGTTTACGGCTTTGATTGGACAAGCGAATATATGGCGTTTTACATCGACTATCAGCTTGTCTGGAAGGTTGATATAACCAACGAAACAGGCGAATTTGATAAAAACGTTCCCGGTATGGAATGTTTCCACGGATACCACTATTTGTGCCTTAATAACTGGGTATTTACCGAGGATAAAACCTGGGCAGGACCGCAAAACTTTGTTGAAAATCTCCCCGATTTTGCTCAAAACGGCGTAGATTACAAGGTTGACTATATCCGCCTTTATCAAAACAGTAACGAAAATATTTATGTTTACTAATTAATTTTTGTATCGAAAATGTTAAAAAAGTGTCGTTAATGCTATTGAAAATAAGGGTAAAAATTTTTATACTAAAAGCAGTAATGTAAAAACGGAGGAATCAAATTATGATGAAACCAACCTTTTTAAACTATTCAAAGCCCTTACTTTGCGCTATGATACAGGCGCACACTCCCGAAGAGGCGCTTTGCCAAATTGCTAATGCGGGATATGACGGAGCCGACGCTTACGGTATTCATTTAGAGCTTTTGGGGAAAGAATATCGTACTGTAGAAAAATTAAGAACCATATTTAGAGCCTGCGGAGATAAGCCTATTTATATTACCAGCTACCGTGGTGGTCAGAGCGCTGACTATACCGATGAACAGTGCGCTGAACTTTTGCTTTTAGGACTTGAGGCAGGCGCAACCCTTTGTGATATTATCGGTGACCTCTACTGCAAAGACGAATTTGAATTAACCTTTGATGAAGAGGCTGTAAAGAAGCAAAAAGCTTTAGCGGCAAAAATTCACGAAATGGGTGGCGAAGTGCTTTTCTCAAGCCACCAAAAACAGTTCATTGACGAAGAAAAGGTTATGGAAATCGCATTTGCTCAAAAAGAGCGTGGCGCAGACGTTGTAAAAATCGTTAATCATTCTCAAAACAGAGAAATGCTTCTTAAAAACTTTGAAATCTGCAATCGCTTAAAGCAGGAACTCGGTTGCGAATTTTTATACCTTGCCAACGGCAATGATTGTAAACTTTTACGTCAAATAGGACCTGCACTTGGCTGTTGTATGTATTTGTGTATTCAGCACTATTTACCCGTAAGCCACAAAGTTCAGCCCAAGCTTACCGCAGCAAAGGCTATCAGAGATTCTATGTTTAACTAAGGAGAATAAAATGAAAGCAATATTAGTTGGTGAAAATCAAGCTCTTTCCTGGAGCGAGGTTAATAATCCCGTTATAAAAAGTGAAGAGGTACTAGTGGAAATTCACTATGCCGCTTTAAACAGAGCCGACCTTATGCAAAGGGCAGGCGACTATCCGCCTCCTCCCGGCTGTCCTGAATGGATGGGCCTTGAGGTTTCGGGTGTTATAGTAGAAATGGGCGAGGAAGCCAAGGCTAAATCAAATTATAAAATCGGTGATAAAGTATGCGCCCTGCTCGGTGGCGGCGGCTATGCCGAATACGTTGCCGTTAAATACGATATGCTTATGCCTATCCCCGAAAACTGCTCTATGATAGAAGCCGCCGCAATGCCCGAAGCATTCGCTACCGCTTACCTTAACCTTTTTATCGAAGGAAAAATTGAAAAGGGAAACACTCTTCTTATGAATGCAGGCGCAAGCGGTCTTGCAAGCGTTGTTATTCCTATGGCAAAGGCATTTGGCATTAGGGTAATAACCACAATAATTGATGAAAATAAGCGCGCCGCCGTTGAAAAGCTCGGTGCAGATATTGTAGTTAATACCTTAAACGAGGATATTGTAGAGGTACTTAAAAAGCAGTTAGAGGAGGGTCACAGCGTTGACGTTGCTATTGACTGCTTGGGTGGTGAAATAATGGGTAAATGCATCCATTACTTAACCCACGGCGCACGCTGGATAATGATAGCCGCCTTAGCGGGTCAAAAAACCGAAATTGACCTTAAAAATATCTACGTAAGAAACGTAAGAATTATAGGTAGTACGCTTCGTAGCCGTACTCCCGAAGTAAAGGCGCAAATTCTTGCAAGTCTTGTAAGGGATGTTTGGGCAAAGGTATCTACAGGCGAGGTTAAGCCTACCATTGATACCGTTCTTCCTATAACCGAAGCCGAAGCCGCCCATGCGCTGCTTGCCGAAAATAAAAGCTGCGGCAAGGTAGTATTAAAGGTTAGATAAGCATTAAAAAGAAAAGCTGTGTGAAACTAAAATTCACACAGCTTTTTTTCATTGCAATAGGTTTAGTCAAATCTTAAACAATTTCATAAAATGTATAAAACCAGCGTTGTGTCTTGTGGACATTTCGCTAAATAAGTGTCATTTATATTTACAAATTATTTAATTTACAATTTCAAAAGAAAAAGAATTCAAACTATTTTCTTTACGAAAGTGAGCGTTCCTTTCTAATATTTCATGCATTTTAACAATCGATTCATTAAATTCTTTCGGTAGAGTACGTTCGCCTTTGATAATAACCTTATCTGCATCGCATTCACTCCAAAGAAAATCCCAAAAAGCGCTCCAATTTCTTCCGTACCATTCCGGAAAATTAAAAGCATTGTGTATTCTTTCGTGAATTTCGGCTATATATTTGCATCCGGTTAAATCTAATTCAATTATTTTCACATTATTTAATCCTTTGTATTATGATATTTTTTAGCGCAAAAAACTTAAACGCTAATGATATAAAGTGTATAAAACCGGCGTTGTGTCTTTACAGATACAACGCCGTAATTCACTATAATTGTTATGATCGTCATAATTTATTTTTACGGGCAGTAGGTTATCATAGCCTCAAAATTACCCCTTAAAAGGGTTTCGCCATAATCGGCAGGAATGAAAAAGGTGTCGAATTTTTGGAACCCTTCACCGTCGATTTCACCGTTTCCTTCAAGTATAAATACGCAAACAAAGCTGTTATTCGGTTTGACGGTATATTCCCCGTTAATATCAAGCTTAACCGCTTCAAAGTATTCACAGGTGGAAAGGAGAGTTTTTGTGCCGTCCTTTATAATTTCCGCACTCTTTTTAGCTTCATCCTTCATAGGCGTAAGGTTAGACACCAAAAGGGCTTTTTCGGTATGTAGCTCTCTCGGCTTGCCGTCGGCACCCACTCTGCCAAAGTCGTAAACGCGGTAGGTTACGTTGGAGTTTTGCTGAATTTCAGCAATAAGAAGCCCTGCGCCAATGGCGTGAATGGTGCCCGACGGAATAAAGTAGCTTTCTCCCTTTTTGCAGGGAACAAAGCGAAGCACGTCCTCTATTTTGTTTTCATCAATTGCCTTTCTAAGCTGCTCCTTGGTGCATTCCTTTTTTACACCGTAGTAAATGCCTGCGCCCTCCTTGGCGTCAAGTATGTACCACATTTCGGTTTTACCGTATTGGCCTTCGTTTTCAAGGGCGTATTCATCGCTTGGGTGAACCTGAATGGAAAGGCTTTGCTCGGCATCAATTATTTTAAGCATCTGAGGAAACATTTCAAAGGCGGCGGCCTTTTCGCCAAGCGCCTTTTCACCTAAGGCTTCTACTGCTTCGGAAAGGCTTTTGCCCTTTTGAGCGCCGTTTACAACAACACTTTGACCGTCCTTATGGGTAGAAAGCACCCACGCCTCGGCAACCTTGTCCATATCCAAAATGCCGAATTTTTCCTTTATAATCCTGCCGCCCCACAGATAATCCTTAAAGGCAGGCGATAAACGTAAAATATCGCTCATAGCTTTAACTCCTTATAGTTTATGGAAATATTATACTATATACTCCACCTGCTTTCAAGTCGAAAACTACTGAGTTTTTTGGTTTTTTTCGTAATCCTTAACAGCCATAAAAAATCTGTCTGCCTTTTTTGCGGCTTCGGAAAAGCTGTTATTGTACCACCAGGCCGCCGCAATCGAGCCTATTTCGATTAGCGCCTCCACAACAGAAGCAACGGTGCTTTCGTCGGTGTTAATTACGTCAATGCCGAATTTTTTAAGAATCATATTAATTATAACGATTCCTATCATAATTGTACGCACAATAGTGCCCTTAGTTATTTTAAAAGTCATATTTTTTCTCCCTTATTTTTAATAATTCTGCCGTTGGTGGATTATATTTCGGCAGTAAATTCATGGTTTTATACGGTTTTCCTCGTAGGTTAAGGCCTTTAAAATAAAATTGCCTGCGCCACTGAGCGTGAGCCCTACACCACCGATATGATGCTGAAGGGGAACCGTATAGCTGCGCATTTTACCGTCGCCCTTAAATGAGAAGGCCTTTAGAGCGGCGTTACTGTCCTCTATAGTAAGGGTGACGTCGTTTTTTACGGCGGCGGTAACAGAAAGCCGCTGTGAATAGCTTAAGGAATCACCGATAATGGGGGTGGAAAAGGAAAATTCAGGAAGAATTTCTTCAAAGTCTTCGCTCCTGCTTGGAACTAAATCGGTTTCTCCCGAAAGCTCTGCAAGGTAGTAAACCGAGCCGCTGCCGGTTCGCAAAAGAAAATATCCGTTGCCGCCGCAATTAATAACCCAAACAAATTGCGTGCCCAGCGGCGCTTTCCAAATAAACCACGGAAGTCCGCTGTATTTTTTGTTGGCGGCTTTATGACCTGCAAGGTAACGAAAGCCGTCTACCCTTGTGTCCATAAGGTAAAGCGTATTGCCTATGCCAAGGAGATAAAAGCCATCAAATTCAGCGCCGAAAACCCGTTTTTTGTCTTCGTAGCCAATATTTTTAAGGTGCGGTGCAATATCGCTTGATAGCTCGTAAACACTGCCCTCGGTATAAAGGTTACTGCCGTAAAGGGTGTAAACGGCGCCATCGCTGTGATACCATACAAGGCGGTTTCCGCAGTTTATTATGGTTGTAGGCATATCACAGCCTATGCAGTCGTTAATACGTGTAATTTTATAGGTGGGCATCGGCTTTTTAGTGATACTGTCGTTGGATATAATCGCTTCGCGGGTTACTTTATTGCTTTCGTTAATGGTAAGGCGGTAAAGCTCTCTTTCTTTAAAGGCAACCACGTATTTACTTTGAAGGGAAAGTGCCGTAACGCCGTAATTAGGGTTTCCCACCGCAATGCTTTGGCTCTGACAGTAATAAAGGGGCAGGTCCTTTCCCGAATAATAAATTAAATTATTGCAGTTTTCGCCGCCGGGGAAAAACAAACGACCGTCAAAGCTTATGGGTCTGCTGTGTCGGCTCAATAGCTCGTAGGCCTCTTTTTCGGTGTTAACCTGCGACAGCACCCTTATGCCGTTGTTAAGGCAAAGCATTGGGGCAGGCTCTACTAAGCCGTCTGCGGTAAAGGTAATTTGTCCCAAATCGCGTGAAACCATTACAACGTAGTTTTTACCCAGTAGACTTACGGGATTTGACGAACTACTGTTTCCGTATATATCAAAGGTAACGTAGGAGCGGCTTGAGGTATAAAGGTGAACGGTAACGGCCGCGCCGCTTGCAATTTTTACCGGAAGAGAAAAATTAATAGATCTGTTGTCGGCATTAAAGCAGGCTTCAAAATTTCCTCCTAAAAGGTTTACCTCCTCGGGATAGGTGGTTACTCTTTTGTTTATCACTTCAGCCGAGGCGTCATTTCCAAAGCCGTGCTTCATAATAATCGGGCGGTAAAAGCTTTGGGGAGAGATTCTTATAAGATTGGAATAGTCACTGCTTAATTCGTAATAATAAACCTGCCTCGTTTCATTTTCTCCGTCAATGCCGTAGGTTAAAATGGGCATCAGCAAAAAAATACCGCAGCCTTCGACGGGAGCATCCTTAATAAAAAGTATATTTTTAATATCATAAACGGTGTCGGCCATAGCCCCCATCAGCTCCATAAAGGTAAGATTTTTTACGTTGCCCGATTTATTTGCCACAAAAAGGTGAATTGAAGTGCCGTACGGTCCCGATTCATTTACAAGAGCAAAAAGGTTTCCGTATTCGTTCATTTCTTCAATGGGAAAATCAGCATAGAAAATTTTATCAAAATCGGGTAATCCCAAAAAATCATTAATAATACCGTCCTTAAGGTATTTAAAACCGGGGCGATTTGAAAGCAGACCGTTTTTATTCCATACGTTTTCGCCGCTTGCAAGGCGGTCTTGGCCTAAAGCGTTTTTATCACCTACCGAACAAATGCCGCTAAAGCTGTTTAGGGTGTAGGCTTTGTTTTTTGTAAATTCAGGACTTTTAAATACCATATTAGTCTACCCCTTGAAAGCCTTACTGCATTTTACACGGGTGATTTGTGATAAAGCAGAGGCCCTTTTTGCATTATAAAGCTCACACAAAAAGGCCGTTCTGTCGCTGTCGCCTGAGTAGAGCGAAAGATAATAGGCAATGCCTGCGCTTACGGCATCGGCGGTGCTTAACCTTAATTCAAGGCTGTCGGTAATAGAGGTAATAGGATTTATATTAAGGTCGGCAAGGGCTCGGTTAATAAAGAACAGCTCGTCAGCCTTGTCCTCGGATAAAAAATCACAGTAGGTGTCAATTCCCGACATTATATACCCTATTTTGTATAAATCAGTTACTTTCATTTACATCCTCCTTAACTACTTCGCATCTTGCGGAAAATTTTAGATTCTTGTATCGGTCACTGTTAAAGGGGAAATACCAGCGCCCGTTTTGGTCCTCAATAAGCAGCCTTCTGTTACCGTAATAGGTCATAAAAAAGCACAAAAAGGTAAGGGCTATATCGCTTAAAAAACAGCGGTAACGTGTTTTAAGGCTTAAGGCTGATACACCCGAAACCGATGAAATGGATTCTATGGCGGCGGTGTTGTTGTAGCTTAGCTTTCCCAAGGTGGTCATACCTGCGCCACAGCCTTCAAGGGTGTTTTGAATAAGGGAGGACACCCCCGAATTAAAGCCCGAGGAAAAATCGGGTGGGGCGACGTATTTAACCGCTCCCGCAACGTCCTCGTTGGTGCCGTAAACCTTAATAATCTGTCCCGGGTCGTTGGTAATATCCTCGGTGACGGTGTCGCCGTTTACCGTCATAATGGGCATACCCATATACATAGACGACCAAACCGATGCCGAGAGTAATCGGTTTATGGCAATTTGATTTGGCAAAAGATGGGTGACCTCGCTTTCGCCGTAAATACAGTTTTCCTTGGCTTCCCAACTAAAAATATTTACGGGATAACGGTTAAGTCGGGTGTCGTATTCGGGCCTTACAACGGCCTTTTCGGTAACCGATACCGCCATAACCGTTGCATTACTGCCATAACCCTTTTTGTAAAGCTTTGTAAAAACGGTGGTTTTGCCTTCACTTAAGGAATCGGGCTTAATTCTGCTTACTTCGCCGCCGTAAATTTCGGCCATATGCTGAACCTCGGCGGTGTCGGGACGTGTAACGATAATAATATAGGGCTGCTTTTCCACCGTTTCGCAGGTAGAATCGCCGAAATAAAGATTTTCAATAGGCAAAACCTCGCAGGCAACGTCGCCAAGCCCAAATGCTCCCGTAGTGTCCCAATAGCTGTACAGCACGCCCGTACCCGTAATAAAGCTGTTTTTAAGGGCCTCGGTCAGCTTTTCTTCAATTCGGTTTTCGCTGAAGCTTATTTTAAGGTAATCGCTTAAGGCCGAGGTTAAAAGGCGGAATTCCTGCTCATCGGCATTTTTATCAAAAATAAATTCACCGCCGCTAAGCTTTTTTCGGTCATTTAAAATTTTTGCTTGGTCATCAACCGTACAGCCTATTCCGTTTGCAAAAAAGCTGACGTTAAGCCTTTCCCTTAAAAGGTCGCCCATTTTGTATTCGCCTATTCGGCGAATAATATTATGGCGTACCAAGGGTCGTTCGTTGCTCACGTTTGCTCCGTACCATTGGTCACCAAGGTAAAAACGTCGGTTAATAAGGCTTTGCTCATACATGCCGTTTTTTCCAAGGCCGGCCTTTTCCTGCCTTGCTTTTTCGTATTCTTTGTAAATTTCTGAGGGTGTGTTCATATATTCCTCCTTAATATTTTTAAAACGACCGCCTAAAAAAGGGGAGAGATTTCTCTCTCCCCACCGAAATTATTCTACGGTTACCTTTGCAAGTGAAGAGCTTACTTCGGCAAGACCGTCTGCGGTAGCGGTGGCAAAGAAGTAGTATTCGCCTTCGGTAAGGGTAGCGGGAATATTAAGCTTGTCGCCTGTTTCTCCTGCAACCTTTACGGCATTACCGCCGTTTTGGTCACAGGTGTACCACTGATAGGTAATTTCTGCGTTATCCTCGCTTTCGGCCGTTACCGAAAGAGTACCGCTTATGTTGCCCTCGGTTACGGTTTTATCCTGAGGCTGAAGTGTTATTTTAACCTCGGGCGCAATCCAAGCCCAAACAGCGTCAAGGCCGCTCTTTTTAACGAATACATCGTAATAAATACGGTAGTCGAACTTAAAGGCATCGGCATCGGGATTCTGGTCGGGTGCAAAAATACGCATCTTTTCGGTTTTCTTCATAAGATGCGCGCCGTCCTTGGGACAAACCAGCATAAATACGCTTTTTGCGTTTTCAGCGGGAACAAAGCCGCCTGCCGCACCCGAATTAAAGGTGTAGGCGGTTTTCATTCTTTCGCTTACAACGGGAATAAGAGCTACACCGTTAAGACTTTTAACCGTGAGGTTAACCTCGCCCTGCTTGAAATCGGAAACGGTAATAAGCTTGGAAATTTCGGTGCTGTTGGCAAGTCGGGCGTAAATGCCGCAGTCAATAAATGCCACGAGCTCGGTGTCGAAGCCAACCTTTTTCTGAACCTTGTTAATAAGCTCGTTAAGGGTGGCAAAGGGTGCGTCGGTATCGCCCGAAAGGGTGTTGCCGCGTGAAAGTGCAAGACCCGATAGCTTAGAAAGGCAGTAAGCATCACATTCGGGAACAACCTTGGTGCGAACGTATTCGCCCAAAATTTTGCCCGCAAGATTAGCTACGCCTGTTTCGTCAAGGTCCTCGCGGTCAATCTGCAGGGAACGGGCGCGGTCCATCTGCATAGTGTAAGAGGTGTTAGATACGGTAATTGCACCGCGGGTAAAGCCTGTGTCGCGGTCATAATCGGCAAGACCCTGAAAATCAATATCGGGTACAATTACGGTTTTTGCGCCTACAAAGCGCGCGCCGAAAGCATTGTCGGCAAAAAAGCCTGTGGCACTTTTCTGGGTGAAAAGGCGGTCAAGCTCTTCGCTGTAGCAAGCGGCGGCTTCTAAAGTGTTAATAGCCATTTTAAATCTCCTTAAATTTTATTTATTCCATATGCCCCGAACAAACTCGGCTTCCTCGGGGCTGCGGTTAATACCGCTGTCCTTTTGCGAACCGACAGTGCTTTTGGCGTTGGCCTTTAATAACCGCTCCTGCGCCTTGGCTTCAATGCTTTTTCTCGCCATAAAACGTAAATATTCGTTTAATAAATCGGAATTATTCTCCTTGGCGCTTATTAAAACCTCATCGGGCAAATCGGTTACCTGCATATTGGGGAAGTATTCGCAAAAATCCTTGTCCTTTAGGGTCAAATCGGCCTGTCCCTTTTCAAGGCATACGATTCTTTCGGCCATTTCCCTGTTTCCGCCGCACTCCTTAGTGAGCTCTTCTATCCTTTTTTCTGTTCTCCTCTTCTCAAGTGCGTCCAAAAACTCCTTCGGGCTGACCTTTTCTTCCCCGGCTAACGCTTTAAGCCGTTCCCATTGCTCCTTTACGGCATCGTACTTCATTCCCTTTTGGGAAAGAGCTGAAGCCTCGTCAAGGGTGAGCTGCCGTATCTCCTTGTTAAACTTAACCGGAATAAGAGGCTCGCCTGTGGGTGTGGTGGCCCTATTAGCCTTATCGGGTGTGATTTCGGTTTTTTCTTCCATAACGCTTCTCCTTTCCTGCGTTTTGTTTATATAAATCGGCAGATTTCTCTGTCGGCTCGCACGGTGTGTAATTCATAAGTGCCTGCCAGTCGCTGTTTCGTTTAAGCGCTGACCTGCTTTTTTCCTTTTGCTGTCTTATATTTATGAGTCCGCCAATGGCAAGACCGATAAAAAAGGCCAAAAGGTCAACTATAATAATTAAAAATATTTCTATTGCATCCATCTCCCAAATAATATTTCTCTGCCCTTAAAGGCGGCAGGAAGCTCTCCCGAGGTGCTTTGGAATTTAACGTCCTCGAAGGCATATCGCAGCGCATCGCAAAGGTGATTATCCTTGTCTACGGGCAGTCTCATGCCTCGCTCGTTAACCTTGTCACCGTATATATAAGACGAAAGCTCGCCTATTGTGGCAACACAGCTTGGCTCAACGGTTATTTGGTATTCGCTTATTCGAGCTATGCCGTTAAGCACGCTGTCCCGCCCTTTAGCGGCAGGTGTTATGCGATGAATACCAAGCCTGCGTAAATCCTCGTTAGATTTCGGCTCGGCGGAATCGGCTCTGATGCGCTCCTTTGCATAGCCTCGGCTTTTAATTTCCTCGGCAATTTCGGAGTTTAGCATACGCTTTTTATAAAACTCATCGAAAATATGAATTTCACGGGTTTTTTTATTAACGTAAAAGGCAATGAAGGCAGTGGGGTCGTTTACGTAGCCGTAGTCAAGGCCAAAATATGCCTTCCAATCGTTAGCGCCCTCCTTGGTAATATCCCTGCTTTGCACCGACCAGTTTTCAAATACAAGCCCTTCGGCAATTCCCCATTCTCCAAGACCCGCAACGGCATATTTGCGTGCGTTGGTTTGTTTCATACGCTCAAAAACCTGCCTATCGGTGCTGTCCAAAAATTCGTTACATAAATAATTGGTGGAAAAGGTTTCGGTTTGGCTGTCGGGATTGTCAAAAAATCTTTTCTTCAGCCAATGCTTGCCGCTCCAAGGGTTAAAGGTAAGGGTTGTTTGTTTAAAAATACCCTTACTCACCTCGCCTCGGGGAACCGTAAGGTCCAATTTGTCAAAATCGGCCTCGCTTCCTATTTCAAAGGCCTCCTCAATCCATACAAAGTTAATGGTGCCGGTGTCAACCGTAAGGCCTGCAAGCTTTAAAACATCGTCGGTGCCGCGAAAAATTATTTTCTGCCCCGTTGGCAAATAGGTCATTTCCATATTGGAAAGACTGTTGCTCCATAGCTCGGCTACTCCAAGTCGCCGCTGTGCCCAGGAAAGCACGGCGAAGGTAGAGTTGCGGTGGGTGTTCATAACCGCGCGGATGACCAATAGGTTGCTTTCGGGGTACTTCATAAGTCGGTATATAAAGTTAAGTGCGGTAACGCTGGATTTTTTCGAGCCCTTGCCGCCCTTTAAAACTCTGTAACGCTTTTTACAGCGCCAATAACGGTCGTACCCTCCGCCTATAAGCTCGCCTACTTTAATTTGCGACATCGTCTATAATGGTCACCTCGTTTCCTAAATTCTGCGACTGCCTGCCGGCCAGAGCCAAAACCTCTTTAATGGCGGTCATATCGCCCGAAGCGGCTTTTTTATAAAGTGCAACGAGTATGCCCGTTGCACGGGTAGGTCGGGAGAACTTAAAGCCTGCATCGCTTAAAAGCTCGGCCTCCTCAGCGCTCAGCCGTTGGGTAAGGAGCTTGTTCATTTCATCCTTTAAATCGCTGTTTTTTATGGTTGTTCCCTCCTGTCTACGGCTAAATTTTATGAACAGCAAATGCGACATTCACCGACATTTTTTTACCCATTTGGTGCATAAATATTGTTCATAACTCTGTGCATAACGTGCATAACTATCCCCAAAAACATAAAAAACCCCTTTAAAAGGAGCTTTTTAATGTTCATAACTATTTAGTTGACATAATAAAAAAACGGACTTATTTTAGTCCGTTTTAGCCTATTGATTTATTCTATTTCTTGCTCAAGAGAATTAAATTCTTCGGTGTTGAAAAAATCTGCTAAAGTAATGCCGAGCCCGTCACACAGCATTTTAACAGTAAGAAGCTTTGGGTTTTGGCTTCTGCCGTAAAGGATTGCTTTTACAGATGAAGGGGGTAGCGCAGAAAGTGTAGCAAGCTTGTTTATAGTAATGCCACGTTCTCCACATAACTGTAATATTCTGTTTTTTACTGCTTCCACCGTTTTCATAATTTTCACTCCGTTTTATATTCTTACCTATAGAATATAAAAAAACAGTGGAAAAAGTAGGCAATGTGTGATACTATATAGGCGATGTATTGCCTATATAGGAGTGATTAAAATGATTTGCACATTTTTTGGACACAGAGATTGCCCGGATAAAATAAAAAATACTTTAAAATCAGAGATAAAAAGGTTAATTACAGAAAAAGGGATTACATTATTTTACGTAGGGAATAAGGGTGCATTTGATAGGCTTGTTTACAGCTGTTTAAAGGAGATTAAAAAAGAGTACGAATATATAAACTTTTACGTTGTGCTTGAAAAAATCCCGAGCAAGACAAATATATATGAAAGAGATGAAACCATATTGCCACAGGGCATTGAAAATGTGCCGCCCAGATTCGCAATAATTTATCGAAACAAATGGATGTTAGAAAAAGCGCAATACGTTATTACCTATGTAACGCGCAGTATGGGCGGAGCGGCACGTTTTTCTGCGCTTGCCTCTAAAAGGGAAAAGAAGGTAATAAATATTGCTGATATCATATAAAAAATCGCCCGTAGGGAGACACTTCGTAAAGAAGTGTTCTCCCTACTTTCTTTTTATACAAAAATTGACACTTTCTACAGATAAGTGTCATAGTGGGTTACGCACTTTCAAAAGGTGCGCAACGAGGTTACATACTTTATAATTAACCTATCTCAAAAATAAGAATAATAAGTGATATTGTGAGACAGGTCTCACAGTGATATTCTTTAGAATACCTCGCCAAAGGCGAGGTATTTCTAAAGAGTGATATTGAAACTTTTAGTTTCAGTGATATTATATTCGCCCCAAAAACTCGCGAAGCGAATATAACTTGGGCGTAGCCCAAATATAACTGCGTAGCAATATAACTCGCCGATAGGCGAATATAACTGAGGCACCTTCCTTTCGGAGGGTGCCTCTACGGGCGATTTAGATTATTCCTTATCCTCGTTTATAATTGCAATTGCAAGGTCGGTTAGCTGAACGGGGTCAACTGCGGCGGGTGCGCCCGACATAAGCTCACTGCTGTTGCTAACCTTGGGGAAGGCAACAACGTCTCTGAGGCTATCGCTTTCGGTGAGCAGCATACAAATTCGGTCAAGGCCGATTGCAAGACCGCCGTGGGGAGGAGCGCCGAAGCGGAAGGCGTCGGTAAGGAAGCCGAACTTCTCGTGAGCCTCCTCGTCGGTAAGTCCCAAAGCCTTGAACATTTGGTTTTGCAGAACGGGGTCGGTAATACGAATGGAGCCGCTGGACAGCTCAATGCCGTTCATAACAAGGTCGTAGGCCTTGGCGAAAACCTTACCGGGGTCACTTTCAAGATAGGGAATACACTCGTCAAGAGGAGAGGTAAAGGGATGGTGCATAGCATCCCAGCTATTGGTATCCTCGTTGTACTCAAAGAAGGGGAATTCGGTTATCCACAGGGGAGCATAGGTGTTGGGAATAATATCAAGGCGCTTTGCAACGGTAAGACGAAGGTTACCCAGCACCGAAAGAGCAAGGCGCTTTTTGTCGGCAATAATAAATACAACGTCGCCCTTCTGACAGTCGGTGCGCTCCATAATAGCGGCGAATTCTTCTTCGCTCAGGAATTTGGCAAAGGCGCAGGTGGGGGTGTCCTCGGCATAGCGGATAAAGGCAAGACCCTTGGCGCCGATACCTTTGGCCTCCTCGGTAAGCTTGTCAATTTCCTTTCTTGTGTAAACGCTTGCACCGCCCTTGGCACAAATGGCCCTTACGGTACCGCCGTTTTTAACGGTGTCGGCAAATACTGAAAAGCCACAGTTTTCTGCAATATCCGATAAATCAATAAGCTTCATATCAAAGCGGATATCGGGCTTGTCGGAGCCGTATTGCTCCATAGCGTCGGTAAACTTAATTCTGGGTAAGGGAAGGCTTAATTCAACGCCTAAAACCTCACCGAAAAGGCGCTTCATATAGCCTTCGGCAATGGCAAAAATATCCTCCATTTCCACGAAAGACATTTCCATATCTATTTGGGTAAACTCGGGTTGACGGTCAGCTCTAAGGTCCTCGTCGCGGTAGCAACGGGCAAGCTGAACGTAACGGTCAAAGCCTGAAAGCATTAAAAGCTGTTTATAAAGCTGGGGCGACTGAGGAAGAGCATAAAAGCTTCCGTGATGAATACGGGAGGGAACAAGATAGTCTCTTGCGCCTTCGGGGGTAGATTTAATAAGGGTAGGAGTTTCAATTTCCAAAAAGCCGTTTTCATCAAAGTAATCACGGGTCACCTTGGCAATGCGGTGACGGGTCATAATATTCTTTTGAAGCTTTTCTCTTCTTAAATCAAGATAACGGTATTTAAGGCGAAGCTCCTCGTTGGCCTTGGTGTCGTTGGAAATATCAAAGGGAGGGGTTTCTGCCTTGCCTAAAATTTTAAGGGTGGTTACCTCAACCTCTATTTCGCCCGTAGGGATATCCTTATTAACCGAGGAACGGCGGCGAACCTTACCCTGAGCCATAAGCACGAATTCGCTTCGTACGGTAGAGGCCTTTTCAAATACGCTTTTTTCGGTAGCGTCGTCAAAGGCAAGCTGGATAATACCTGTTCTGTCCCTTAAATCAATGAAAATAAGACCGCCGAGGTCGCGTTGGCGCTGAGCCCAACCGCAAACGACTATGGTTTTGCCCTCGTCCTCGGGTCTAACCGTGCCGCAATAATGAGTGCGCTTCAATGAATCCATTCTGTCAAGTGCCATTTTAATTCTCCTATTTTAAGCACTGAGCAATGCTGTCAATGCTGATTTCTTTTTCTTCGCCTAATTTCATATCCTTAAGGCGGATAATTCCCGAGGCCAATTCGTCGTCACCCAACACAACGCTGAAGCGAGCGCCGATTTTATTGGCGTAGCGCATTTGAGCCTTAAGACCTCTGCCGCAAATATCGGTAAGGGCGATAAAGCCCTCCTTGCGTAGCGCGGAGCATACGGCGGCGGCCTTAATGCCTGCCTTTTCTCCCATAGGCGCAATATAAATATCGCAGGGCTTTTGGTCACCGATTTCCTTATTAAGGTTATTAAGCACAAGTAAAAGCCTTTCAATACCCATTGCAAAGCCTAAGGAGGGGGTAGCGGGAGCGCCCATTTGCTGCATAAGTCCGTCGTAACGACCGCCGCCGCAAACGGTAGACTGCGCGCCTATATCACCGCTTATAAACTCAAATACCGTTCTGGTATAGTAGTCAAGTCCGCGAACGATAGTGGGGTTTACCTTGTAGCCTATGCCCATTACGTCCAGCTGAGCCTTAACTGCTTCAAAATGCTCGGCACAGTCGTTGCACAGGTAATTAATCATAACGGGTGCATCCTTGGCAATATCACCGCAAACGGGTGATTTACAGTCAAGAATACGCATGGGGTTGCGGTCAAGCCTTTCCTTGCAGGTTTCACAAAGCTGATCCTTTTTGCCTTCAAAGTATGCCTTTAACGCCTTGTGATACTCAGCGCGGCAGGTGGGACAGCCTATGGAGTTGATTTCGAGAGATAAATTATCAAGACCGATATTTGTAAGCACGCTGTGCGCAAGGGAAATAACCTCGGCATCGGCGGCGGGAGCGGCGGCGCCTATACATTCAACGCCAAACTGATGAAATTCTCTGAGTCTGCCTGCCTGAGGCTTTTCGTAACGGTAACAGCCACCAATGTAGCAAACCTTTTGGGGCAGGCTTTGGTTATATAGACCGTTTTCAATAACACTTCTTATAACACCTGCGGTAAGCTCGGGACGAAGAGTAATACTTCTGCCGCCCTTATCGTCAAAGGTGTACATTTCCTTTTGTACAACGTCGGTAGTATCGCCAACGCTTCGCTGGAAAACCTCGGTATGCTCAAAAACAGGCACCCTTATTTCCTTAAAGCCGAAAAGGGAAGCTGTTTCAAGCATTTTCTTTTCTACGTATTGCCATTTGTAGCTTTCCTCGGGCAGTACGTCGTTTGTGCCCTTAACGGCACGGTTAATGTCACTCATTTATATTCCTCCGATATATTGCATAAAGGAGCTGTCCCGCTATTCCATAGGGGACAGCTTAGTTTTTTAATTAGGCTTTTTAACGTATTCGCGCCAATCAAGGTCACCGCGCTCAAGTCCGTGAATAAGCATTTCGGCGGTTGCAATGTTGGTAGCAACGGGAATGTTGTGCACGTCGCAAATACGAAGCAGAGCGGCCTCGTCGGGCTCGTGAGGCTTGGGGGTAAGAGGATCTCTGAAAAGGAGAACAAGGTCGATTTCATCACAGCCTATTCGCGAAGCAATCTGCTGACTGCCACCCTGACTGCCTCCTAAAAAACGGATGATATTAAGTCCTGTTGCCTCTGCAACGGTTTTACCCGTGGCGCCGGTTGCCAGTAGTGTGTGCCGTGAGAGAATTCCGCAATAAGCTATACAGAACTGAACCATAAGTTCCTTCTTGGCGTCGTGTGCAATTAAAGCAATATTCATAAATTAACATCCTTTCTTTACGTTTTAAATACGTTTTGCCTTGGGCAAGGGAACGTCCTCGCCTTCAAGGCGCTTTATAATGCGGTTAAAGGCCTTAACAGCCCGTCCCCTTTTTGCTATTTTTCCCTTGGCCTGATTAAGAGTCAGGGTAATATCGTTAGGTACAATACCTATAAGCTGAATTCGCGACGAATCAATAATATCGTCAACGCCCTTATATACACCGCTTTTAATGTAGGAATAATCAAAACGGTTGATAATAAGGCGGTTATACATTTTGCCTATAGCTTCAAGATTATCGGCAACAACCCCCGCATCCCTAATGCTGACGGGGTCGGGGCCCGTAACGGTTATAAAACGGGTGGTGTCGGGCATTTGCTTATATAATCGCATATCAATACCTGCAGGGAAGTCGGCAATTACCATATCGTAATCCTTTGCTACCTGACGGATAAGCTCACCGAAAACCTCGTCCTCAATACCGCCGCGCAGTGCGGGAGCGGGTAAAAGGTAAACACCGTTATGCTCGGGTAAGGGATAAACGGCATTTTCTACAGCCTCACCGTTAAATACGTCGGCAAGGTCAAGCACCACCGATTCGCTTATTCCCGTCATAACGTCAAGGCACCTGAGCCCTTCGTCAAGGTCGATAAGAAGCACCCGTTTGCCCAGCCTTTGGGCGGCAGCGGCAATACAGGTAGCAACGGTGGATTTTCCAACGCCGCCTTTACCGGAAGTGATGGCAAAAACGTTATTCATAATATATACCTGCACCTCCATAATAATAGAAATAGTATATCATAATGTTTTTTTAATGTCAATTATTGGAGCGGTGTATAATAGGGAGAATCATCCACCGATTTTTCACCTGAAAAGAAGTAGGCATCCATAGCCGCGCGGACAATAGAGCCTGCCGCAAAGCCCGAGTTACCGTGCTCAAGAACAACGGCAATGGCAATTTCGGGGTTTTCGAAGGGAGCAAAGGCGATAAATATACTGTGGTCAATGCCTTCGTTTTGCGAGGTACCGGTTTTGCCTCCCACCTTAATGGCATAATCGTGGAAAACGCTGGCGCCCGTACCGTCAACCGTAACCGAAAGCATACCCTTTTTAACGGCCTCTAAGGCTTCGGGACTTATGCTGACCTTGTTCATTTCTTCACCTGTAGAAGCGGTAAAGGTTTCCTTTAAATCATAAGAAACAACGCTGTTAATAAGCTTTGCCTTGTACCTTGTGCCGCCGTTTGCAAGGGTAGAGGTATAAACGGCAAGCTGTAAGGGGGTAAAGGCGTTTTTCTGTCCAATGGCTATCTGCAGCGTGTCGCCGCTGCCTTCGCTTACATCTGCAAGTATGCCGGCGCTGTCGGAAATTTCAACACCTGTGTTAACTCCTAAGCCGAAGCTTCTGTAATACTCGCTGAGCTTGGTGGCACCAACCCTGCGACCCGTTTCAAAAAAGTAATAGTTACAGGATTTTGCAAGGGCGGTATTCAGTCCGATGCTTCCGTGCACCTTCATACAGGAGGGGGTATAGTCGTGGAAGTATTTATAGGTGCCTTGACAGGTAATATATTCGTTAATTTTTAACAGCTTATTGTCAATGCCTGCAATGGCAACAATAGGCTTAATGGTGGAGCCTATTGGATAAATACCCTGAAAGGCTCGGTTAATAAGAGGATTGTTGGGCGCGTCCAAAAGGGACTGATAATCAGTAAAATAGGTTTCCATATCAAAGGTGGGGTAGTTGGCGGAGGCATAGATTGCCCCCGTTTTTACGTTCATAACCACCGCCGCGCCGCCCGTACAGGCGCCACCGTTTGCATTAAGATTCCGTATGGTGTCGGACAACGCCTTTTGCGTGCTGTCCTGAATATTTTTGTCTAAGTTTAAAATTACGGTTTTGCCCGGAATGGGAGCCTTGGTTACCTGACTGTCCACAACAATACCGTTTTGGTCAATATAATAGGTGATTTCACCGTCGGTGCCGCGGAGAATTTCCTCGGCATAGGCTTCTATGCCGCTTTTGCCAACCTTGTCGTTGTAGGAATAGCCCTTGTCCTTAAGCTCAGCCCATTCCTCCTTATAAATAGCACCCATAGTACCTATAAGGTGAGGGGCAAGGTCGGTATCAACGTATTCTCTAAAGTGGGCGGTTTCAACCGAAACTCCCTTTAAAAGGTAACGACCCTCGCTTATTTTTTGCATAACCGAGGCAGGTACGTCCTCGGCAAATACGTAGGGGTTAGCAATGGAAAAATCGGCATCAAACATACTGTAGCGAACACCCATAATAATACGCGCCTGCTCTTTGTTATAGCCTTCAAGCCCGTAGGTTTCGGTAAGCTTTAAAAATACGTTATCCGACGAAGCGTAATGGGCAAGCCCAATGGAAGAAAGAAAGCTGTCGCTCACCTTTTCGTTAAAGCCGTAGGGGGCGCTTTTTTCAAGGGGCAGGGTGTCGGTCCACTGGGTATTCTCACTTTGTAAATAGTTGCACAGCACCAAAATTAAATCGTTAAGCTTTTCTTTTTCAAGGTAGGCGCTGTTGAAAATAACGTTATAGCCCTCGCGGTTAACGGCAATCTCTCTGCCACAGCTGTCAAGGATTTCTCCGCGGGGAGCCTTAAGCACCGCCGTACGCATAGTCATACCTTCGGCTTCGGTTATATGCTTATTTGCGTTGACAACGCCTAAAGAGGCAAGACGTATACAGCCCATTAAAACAACCGCCGCTAAAAAAACGGCAAGGGAATTAATTCGTTTGTGCTTATTTTTTGCAAATGGCAAAGATTTCACCTCGTTTCATGGGATAATTATACTTTAGTTTGTTTTTTTAGTTAGTGCTTTTTCCAAGTAGAAAAAGGGAAGAATAAAAATTACGGTATAAACGGCGCTTGGGGTAAGGTGCCAGAACAGGTAATAAACCTTGCCCTGCACGTCGGGAATAATGGCGAAAAACAGCCATTTGGCGCCAAAATAAATTACTGAAGCAATAACCGTAAGGGCAATGGAGCCCGCCAGATTGCGATTAAAAATACGCTTTGCAAGAAGTCCTATGCCAAAGCTTATGAGGGTAAAGGTTAAGGTGTTAAAGCAGGCGGAGGAGCCTGCAACGGCATCAATAGACATTCCGCAAACGGCACCGAAAATAAGAGAAACGTGCTCGTCGTAAAACATAGCTACGGCAACCGTAAGGGGTAAAAGAATTAAGGGAGAAGCGCCGCGAATGGTAACGTCGATAAGCCCTGTGTAATGAAAAAGATAAATAAAAAGAGCAATCAGCGCCTCCCATAAGGGGAAACGACGTTTTTTCTCAATAAACATAGCCTATTCCCCCAGCTCGCTGCCTAAAGCACCTTGACCCTCAAAATGGGTTATTACCATAACGTTTCTCACGTTGGTAAGGTCTACGAAGGGGGTAACCGTAGAATAAAGGGAGGAGGTGTTTGGGTCGTTCTTTATGGTTTCTACCGTTCCTATAAGCAGTCCGTCGGGGAAAAGTCCCTCGCCCGAGGTAATAACGGTATCGCCTACCGCAACCTGACAGTCGCGAGTAAGGTTAAAGAATTTAATTTTGTTTTGCGCCGCAAAATCAGCGGTGCCCGATATAACACCCGTGTCTCCCGTTCTGCTGTCAACGGCGCCTGCTACTATTTCGGGGCTTAAAACGGTGGTAACCTTGCTGGTGGTAAGCCCTACCTTGCTGATATAGCCCACAAGGCTGTTTCCGATAATAACGGGGTCATAGGCGCTAATGCCGTCAACACTGCCCTTGTTGATAACAAAGGAACGGTATAAATCATCCTTATCTACCGATATAAGCTTTGCATCGCAAAAGGTAAAGTCGGGATTAAGGTCCTTAATTTCAAGATAATCCTTATAAAATTCATTTTGCCTTACCGTCACCTCATAATCGGCGCTTTGCTTTCTAAGGGTGTCGTTTTCTTCCTTAAGCCTTTGGTTTTCAAGAAGTAACTCATTGCCCTCGTTGTATTTTTTCTGCAGGTTGTCTATACCTTTGGAAATATAGGTGGCAAACTCCTGAAAGGGGGCGACAATGGTGCCTATAAGCCCCGAGCCGGGAGAAAGTATACCGCCTATAACGTTAACTGCAATACAAAAAACAAGCACAGCGGCAATTATGGAAACCGAAATTCTGAATTTTCTGGTACGCAGAAAAAACCGCATAATTAACGTTCTCCTATCTGAAGCGTTTTCCGTGACGGAATACGTAATTTTCAAAGCCGCTGCTGCCGTCAAGGCGCTTAGCGGTGCCGAGCACCACGCAGTCGATGGGCTTCTCTGCAACCTGTACGGGCATACCCGTTTCGCGGGAAATAAGCTCGGCAAGACCTCTGAGCAGAGCAGTACCGCCCGTAAGGGTAATGCCACGGTCAATAATATCGGCGCTGAGCTCGGGGGGAGTTTTTTCAAGAGTAATACGAATGGTATCAACTATCTGCCTAATTACGTCCGACATGGCGTCTCTTGCCTCGGCAGAGGAAATATTAATGTTTTTGGGTAAGCCGTCCACAAGGTTTCGGCCGCGCACCTCTATAACCTTTTCATCCTCATAGGGAAGGGCGGAGCCTATGTCAATTTTAATTTGCTCGGCGGTACGCTCACCGATAAGTAAATTGTGCTTTCTTTTTACGTACTGAATAATAGCCTGGTCAAGGTCGTCGCCCGCCTGACGCAGCGACTGACTCGTAACGATATCGCCAAGGGAAATAACGGCAACGTCGGTGGTACCGCCGCCTATATCGGCAACCATATTGCCTGCCGCATCCCAAATGGGAAGTCCTGCGCCAACCGCCGCCGCCATAGGCTCCTCAATAAGGTCGATATCGTAAGCGCCTGCAGTTTTAGCGGCATCGTATACGGCACGGCTTTCAACCTCGGTAACGCCTGCAGGAATACAAATAACCATTCTGACCCTTGAGAAAAGTGAACCCTTAAGGGCTTGGCTTATAAACCTTTTAAGCATGGCCGCCGTAACGTCGAAGTCGGCAATAACGCCGTCCTTCAGGGGGCGTACTGCAATAATTGAGCCGGGGGTACGGCCTATCATAGCCTTAGCTTCACTGCCTACAGCACGTACGGCATCGTTTCTTACGTCGTAAGCAACAACCGACGGCTCTCGCATAATAATACCCTTACCCTTTACACAAACCAGAGTAGTTGCACTGCCAAGGTCTACGCCTATATCTCTTGTAAACATAAGTCAATCTCCCTTTACTTATTCTTTAACCTTTAACCGCAGTCTTTTTCCCGTTAAGCGGAATCAAAAAATTCACAGCCGAATGGAGGTTAGTAACCTCTATGGTGTCCTGCGGTGTAATATGCTCGCCGTCTAAGGTCCAATCAACCTCACCGGCATTTTTGAAAACGATGTTTTTGGCTTGCATAAACTCAATGCCCTCGTGGGTGAAGTTTTTGCTTAATATGGCGGTCACCGCGTTGTTAAGCTCTGCAAGGCTTTTGGGGTAGCGGATAAGCAGTACCTCGAAAAGTCCGTCGCCAAGCTCAACCAAGGCCTCGTTATAATGTACCACACCGCCTACCGAAAGCGAATTGCTGACGGTGCCGAATATAAACTCACCCGAAACTTCCTTGCCGTCACAGCAAACGGTAAGGGGTATTGGGCGGATATTGTTAAGGGTTTTTATGCCCTCGAAAAAGTATGCAACCTTACCTAACATATTCTTAACGTTCTGGGGAGCGGAATATGATGCCTCGGTAAACGCGCCGAAGGAAGCGGTATAGGAAAAATAATGGTCGCCGAATTTTCCTATATCAAGGGGCACAAGGTTATTTTGTAAAATATCCTCCGCCGCCTTTTTCATATTACGGGAAATTTTAAGACCCCCTGACCACTCGTTAAGGGTGCCTGCAGGAATATAACCGAGCCTATACGTGTTTTTGTTTTGCATAAGTCCGGTAATTACTTCGTTAAGGGTGCCGTCACCGCCACAGCATACTATAGTATCGTAGGAGTCGTCAAGGGCGGCGGTCTGCACCGTTGCATCGCCGCGGTCAGAGGTAAAATGCACCGTTACGTCGTAGCCGCCGTCGGCAAATACCTGTACAATAGGATAAAGCTGAGTTTTAATTCTGCCGGTACCCGAGCAGGGGTTGGCAATAAAATATAATTTTTTTTGCATATCAGTCACCTTGAACCTTTAAATCAATGGGCATTGTAGCCGAAGCGTTGAGTGAAACGTCGGCTGTATTGCCGCTTAAAAATTCGTAGTAGGCCTGCGCGCCTACCATTGCCGCATTGTCACCGCAGTATTTTAGCTGCGGAGTATAAAACTCAAAGCCCTCTTTCTTACATTCCTCTTCCATTCTTGCTCTCAGTTCGCTGTTGGCAGAAACGCCGCCTGCCAGCACAAGGGTTTTGTAGCCGCTTTCCCTAAGGGACATAAGGGTTTTGGAAATAAGAATATCGCAAACCTTTTTTCTAAGGGTTGCACAAAGAACGGGAACGTCAGGCTCCTCGCCCTTTTGTTTCAAATTGTGAAGAAGATTAATTACCGCTGTTTTAAGCCCCGAAAAGCTGAAATCGTACGGGTCGCCGTTTATTTTCGGAGTGGGTAAGGGATAAGCCCTTTCGTCGGCAATCGTTGCGATTTTATCAAGGGTGACACCGCCGGGATAATCAAGCCCCATAGCGCGTGCCGCCTTGTCGAAGCATTCGCCTGCCGCATCGTCAAGGGTGCGCCCAATCACCGAAAAGGTGGTGTAGTCCTCTACCTTGCAAAGCACCGTATTACCGCCTGAAACCACAAGGCATAAAAAGGGAGGCTTTAAAGCCTTATGGGTAATATAGTTGGCCGCAATGTGACTTCGTAAATGGTGTACCGCAATGAGCGGCTTATTAAGGGATAAGGCCAAGCCCTTTGCAAAGTTAACACCCGTAAGCAGGGCACCGATAAGACCGGGGTAGGCGGTAACCGCAACAGCGTCAATATCGCTAAGGGTTATTCCCGCGGCGTCAACGGCTTCCTTTACAACGGCGGCAATGTTCTCACAATGCCGTCTTGAAGCAATCTCGGGGACGACACCGCCGTAAATGCGATGCTCGTCAATTTGGGTAGATATTATATTTGAAAGTACTTCTCTCTCGTTGGTGACGGCCGCTGAGGTTTCGTCACAGGAGGATTCTATACTGAGAATAAGCATTTCTAAAACCTTCTTGTCATAATCACTGCATCCTCGTTTGGTGCAGTATAGTAATTTTTGCGCTTGCCCTCTTCCTTAAAGCCAAAGGCGGAATAAAGGCTGATTGCCGCAGAATTGCTTTGTCTTACTTCAAGGGAAACAAATTCGTATTGGCTAAGCACAGCAAGGCTCATAAGCTCGCAAAGCAACGCTCTTGCAATGCCGCGCCGTCTGAAAGCCTTGTGTACTGCAAGGTTGTTTATATAACATTCACCTGCAACCTGACTAAAGCTTAAATAACCGAGAAGCGCGTCCTCTTCCTTAACTCCTATAAAAATATTTGGCGGCGCCATGGCGCTTTTTATGGTGCTTTCGCTCCAAGGGACGGAAAAGCATTGCCTTTCAAGCTCGGCAATAAGGGGAGCGTCCTCCTCCTTTAAATAGGAAACCCTAAATGGGGAAATTTCAAAAATATTATTAACCGCCGTTATAATTTCATCGCGGCATTTTCGGTAAACCGAAAGGTCGCCGCCGAAGGGGTCGGATATACCGTCCGCCTTTAAAAGGAAAACCTTATCCTTTAAGCCTTCTACCGTATCAAGCACTGCTTTATGTGAATTTGACATACAGTAAATAACGTCGGCCTCATAAGCTAAAGCCTTGGTTAAGGGCTGTGATAAATGAGCAGAGGCGTCTATCCCCATTTCGCTCATTACCGTTGCACTGTTCTCGCTTATGGGCTCGCCGTTTGCGTAAAGGCCCGCACTTGAAGCAGTAAGGCCGCTGATATTCAGTGAGTTTAAATAATACTCTGCCATTGGAGAACGGCAGGTATTACCCGTACAAACGAAAAGTACCTTCATTTTTACTCCTTTGCCTCGAACCAGGTTTTTCCCTGCGCGGCATCGGCGGTAAGTGTTACGCCGAGCTTTGCCGCCGCCGTCATTTCCTCCGATAAAATATTCCGAACCTTTAAAGCATCCTGCTCCTTACATTCAACGATAAGCTCGTCGTGAACCTGTAAAATAAGGCTTGCATCGGGAATTTCACCCTTAAGGCGGTCGTAAACCCTTATCATGGCAATTTTGATAATATCGGCTGCGGTGCCCTGAATGGGAGCGTTGCGGGCAACCCTTTCTCCAAAGGCACGAAGCATATGATTACTTGATTTAAGCTCGGGCAAATACCTTCTTCTGCCGAAAAGGGTGGTAACAAAGCCGTTTTCCTTGGCTTCGTTTATTACCCTCTCCATATAAGCGGCAACACCGGGATAGGCGGCAAGGTAGCCTTTAATATAAGCGTCGGCTTCCTTACGGGTTACCCCAATATCCTTAGCAAGGGAGAAGGCGCCTATTCCGTATACAATGCCGAAATTAACGGCCTTCGCGCGGCTTCTGAGTATGGGTGTAACCATATCCTTAGGCATTCCGAAAACCTGCGCGGCGGTGGCGGTGTGAATATCCTCGCCGCTCATAAAGGCGTTAATCATATTTCGGTCGTTTGCTATTGAAGCCAAAACACGCAGTTCAATTTGGCTGTAGTCGGCATCGCAAAGGGTATAGCCTTCCTTGGCTATAAAGTATTTTCTAAGCCTTTTTCCTTCCTCGCTTCTTACGGGAATGTTTTGAAGGTTAGGCTCTAAGGAGCTTATTCTTCCCGTTCTCGTTTCCACCTGATTAAAGGTGGAATGAATTCTGCCGTCGCTTCCTATGGCGGCAACAAGACCGTCGCAATAGGTTGATTTCAGCTTGGCAAGCTGACGGTAGGCGAGCAGCTTTTCAACGGCGGGGTGCTCGTACCTTAGATTCTCAAGCACCTCGGCAGAGGTGGAATAGCCGCTTTTTGTCTTTTTGCCGCCGGGCAGCTTTAAATCCTCAAATAAAGCAATTCCTAACTGCTTTGGTGAGTTAAGGTTTAATTCGTAGCCTATAAGTGAATAAATTTCGTTTTGCAGAGCGTTAATTCTTTCCTCTAATTCCTTGCCCATAAGGGAAATGCCTTCTTTATCCACAAGCACACCCAAAAGCTCCATAGAAGCAAGCACCCTTGCAAGGGGTAATTCAATATCCTTTAATAAATCAGCCTGTCCCGTTTTGTTAAGCTCGTCGGAAAGCGCTTCGCAAACGGGTCCGTGAAGCACGGCAAGGCGAATAAGGGGATGACTGCCTTCAGGCAGGGGAGTTTCGGCAATATGATAACGGCCGCACAGTCGGTCAATATCGTAAGAAGAACTTGACGGGTCGGCAAGGTAGCCTGCAAGCATGCCGTCGAAAACCACGTTTTTAAGCTCAATGCCCATATTTATACAAAAACGGTAAAGCCCCTTGCAGTCAAAAACACGTTTATCGGTATCACTCTTTAAAATATCTAACGCCTTTTGGTCGTCTTGGCTGAAAAGTGCTGCAAAGCCGCCCGAACAAAAGGCAAGCATTTTATCGCTTTCGCTATATGCAATATCAACGGTATTTTCTGCCGTAAATTCTTTGGCGTTAACAACCGTTATATTGCGCTCCTGCGCTCTGTTTACGCTTTCAACGCTTTGTACGGGGGAAATACCCATTGTATCCATAAGTCTGAATAGCTCAAGCTCGGTCATAAAGGTGGCAAGCTCGTTGGTTTTTTGCTCCTTAGGTAAATATTCCTTTAGATTTTCGGCAACGGGAGCGCTTCTTGAAATGGTGCCTAAAAAGCGGCTTAAATCGGCGCTTTCCTTTCCGGCTTCAAGCTTTGCCCTTACTCCCGCCTTAATAAACTCTGAATCAAGGTTTTGGTAAACCCCTTCAACACTTCCGAAGCGTACAATAAGGTCGGTAGCGGTTTTTTCGCCAATGCCGGGCACACCGGGGATATGGTCGCTGGCGTCACCCATAAGCGCCTTAAGCTCAATCATTTGCTCGGGAGTAAGACCGTATTTTTCAAAAAGGGCGGCCTTGTCAAAGGTGATTATTTCGGGCTTTCCCGCTTTTGTAGAGGAAAGCAGAACCTTTACGCTGTCGCTGATAAGCTGCAGGGAATCTCTGTCACCCGTAGCAATAACGCAGGTGTCTCCGTTTTTTTCGGCATTAAAGGCAAGAGTGCCTAAAATATCGTCAGCCTCATAGCCCTCGGCCTCTAATACGTGGTAGCCGTAAAGCCTTAACCAATGCTTTAACAGGGGAATTTGCTCCCTAAGCTCCTCGGGCATAGGCTTTCTGCCTGCCTTGTATTCACTGTAGGCCTTGTGTCGGAAGGTGGGCGCCTTTAGGTCAAAGGCTACTGCAATGCCGTCGGGATTTTCGGCGGCAATAAGCTTGTTCAAAATATTAATAAAGCCGTAAACGGCATTGGTATGAACGCCCTTAACGGTAGAAAGCAAGCGAATGCCGTAAAAAGCACGGTTAATTATGCTGTTTCCGTCTATTGCCAATAGCTTCATCAGTTACACCCTTTATATAAAATAATATTAAATAATAAGTCACAGTATATTATAACAAAGTATTGCCTGTTTGTCACCACTTTTTAATGAAAATTTTCAAATTTGACATAATTAATTTTTAAGGCTATAATATTCTTGCTATGATGATAGGAAATTTGAAGGTTGGCGGCTACGCTGCTTTGGCGCCGATGGCAGGTGTCGCTGACCGCGCAATGCGCGAAATATGCATTGAATTCGGCGCGGGATATACGGTAGGTGAGCTTACCAGCGCAAAGGGTGTAAGCCGTGGGGATAAAAAAAGCGCCGCTCTGCTTTATTGCGGAGAAAAGGAACGCCCCTTTGCATCACAGCTTTTCGGTAACGACCCTGCTTCAATGGCCGAAGCCGCCAAAAGGGCAGAGGAGCTTTGTCCCGATTTTATTGATATTAATATGGGCTGTCCTGCGCCCAAGGTGTCGGGACACGGGGGTGGGGCCGCCTTAATGAAGGATGTAGGCCTTGCAGGGGAAATCGTTTCGGCGGTAACAAATGCCGTAAAGCTTCCCGTAACCGTAAAAATGCGCTCGGGCTGGGATAACGACAGTATTAATGCGGTATTGCTTGCAAAAACCGTTGAGCAGTGCGGTGCCGCCGCAGTTACGGTGCACGGCAGAACCCGTCAGCAAATGTATGCGCCGCCCGTTAATGCCGAAATTATTAAAGAGGTTAAGGCCGCCCTCAAAATTCCCGTAATAGGCAACGGTGATATTACCGATTATGCCTCTGCCAAGGCTATGAAGGAGTATACGGGGTGTGATTATCTTTTGGTGGGCAGGGGCGCTATGGGTAACCCCTTCGTATTCAGCGAAATTAACGCGGGCTTTAATAATCAGCCAATCCCCGTTTTCACCCTTGAACAGCGTCTTGCCGTTTTGCGCCGACAGGCGGAGCTTATGGTGGAATATAAAGGTGAGCGTACGGCAATGCTGGAAAGCCGTAAGCACGCCTCGTGGTTTATTAAGGGTATGCGCGGCGCCGCCGCTATGCGAAGAATGTGCGGTGAAATTTCTTCAATGGACGATATCGAAAGAATAATTGAAAAAGCCCTTGAAGTATCAAATTCTTTGTGATAAAATACTTTAGTATTATTTCCGAAAGGACTGTAAAAACAATGTCAGGACATAGTAAATGGAACAATATTAAGAGAAAAAAGGAAAAAACCGATGCCGCTAAGGCAAAAATCTTTACCAAAATGGGCCGTGAAATCGCCGTTGTAGTAAAGCAGGGCGGCCCTAATCCTAACGAGAACAGTAAGCTTAAGGACGTTATTGCCAAGGCAAAGGCCGCTAACGTGCCCAACGAAAACATTGAGCGTATTATTAAAAAGGCGGCAGGCGAGGGCGATGCCAACAACTACGAGGAGCTTATTTACGAGGGCTACGGCCCCGGCGGAGTTGCCTGCATAGTTGAAACCCTTACCGATAACCGTAACCGTACCGCAGGCGAAATGCGTCATTACTTTGATAAATGCGGCGGTAATTTGGGACAGGCAGGAAGCGTATCCTTTATGTTTGACCGCAAGGGTCAAATTGTTATTGAGGCTGAAGACCTTGATGAGGATAATGTAATGATGGATGCTCTTGAAGCGGGCGCAGAGGACTTTACCGCCGACGAGGACGTATTTGAAATTATCACCGCTCCCAACGACCTTGGCGCAGTGCGTGACGCTCTTGAAGAAAAGGGCTATTCCTTCGTATCTGCCGAGGTTGCATATATTCCCCAGAATATGACAACCCTTACCGATGACACCATGAAGGAAAAAATGGAAAAGCTTATTGATATGATGGATGAAAACGAAGATGTTCAGGCCTTCTGGCACAACTGGGAAATGGAAGATTAATTTTTGAAAGGTTAAATTTAAGAATAGAACAAGCGTCACCGCTTGTTCTATTTTTTTTGCCTTGGACATACTCTTTACAAAAAGGGTGAAAAGGGGACGGGCGAAAAGGTGGACAAAAAACAAACGGAAATTTTTGATGCCGCCCTTTATGCCGTATGCGAAAGGGTGGCGGCGGCGCTGTTTTTGTTGCCCGAAGAGATTAAGTGCAAAGCGCAGGAAATCCGCTTGCGGTGCGGAAAAGCCGTTGCTTTAACCATGCCGAAGGGCATTTATTATATTACCCCCGTGGGCGGAGTGCAGAAGGATGCCGCAGGCTGTCTGAAGGTGGACAAAAACGATTTAAACGAAAGCTTTCGGCTTCTTTGCCGTGGCTCGGTTTATTCAAGGGTGGAGCAAATAAAAAACGGCTACGTTTCAATGAAGGGCGGTCACCGCGCAGGGGTGTGCGGAGTCTTTTGCGACGGCGGAATTTCCTTTGTTTCCTCTATAAATTATCGGCTGTCCCGTCAGGCCTTCGGCACCGCCGATTACCTATTATCCGCTTATAAGGGCGGCGGCGTGCTTATTGCGGGGCCGCCGGGAAGCGGTAAAACCACGCTTCTGCGTGATTTTATACGCCTGCTTTCAAGCGGAGCACAGGGGAGCCCTTACCGAGTTGCGGTGGTGGACACTCGCGGTGAAATAAGTGCCACCTTCGAAGGGGTTTCCTATAACGACTTGGGTGAAAATACCGACGTTTTGCTTGGTGTTGAAAAGGGCGAGGGCACCGAGCTTGCCATACGCACACTTTATCCTCATTTCGTGGCCTTTGATGAAATAGGCGGTAAGGATGAGTTAAAGGCCGTTTTGAGCTGTATGGGAGCAGGTGTGTCCCTTATAACTACAGCCCACGTGGGAGCAAAGGCAGAATTAATGACCCGTGAAATCACAAGGGAATTGCTCCTTTCGGGAGGAATAAGCACCGTAGTACTGCTGAGCCGAGCAGAAAAACGGGGTGAAATTTTAAATACTTACGAGGTGATAAAGGCTTGGGAGCAATAAAGCTTATTGGGTGTATGCTTATTATTCTTTGTTGCGGTTTTTTTGGAGTAAGGCTTGCCGCCTCTTTAAAACAGCGCGCAAAAAGCCTTACCGAAATTTCCCTTGCTGTGGACACCCTGTCGGCCAATATTTCCCTTGGCGGCCGCGATATTGACCTACTCATTGACGAAGCCCTTCCCACAGGGCTTACCTTTAACGGGCAAAGGGTTTTTGCCGAAAAAAATCTTTCCTTACGGAGTGAAGACTGTCAGCTCGTTTCAGATTTTTTAAAGGACCTTGGTATGGCGGATACCGCAAGCGTAATAAAGCGGTGCAATTCCTATAAGGAGCTTATTGTGCTGCAACAAAAAAAGGCACAGCGCGAGGTGGAGGAAAGGTACAGGCTTTATATTATTTGCGGCTTTATATCGGGAATAACGCTTTCTCTTTTATGGTGGTAAAAATGGACGTTGATTTTATTTTTAAGGTTGCCGCAATCGGCATAATAGTAACGGTGCTCAATCAGCTTTTGGTGCGCTCGGGCAGAGAAGAGCAGGCTATGATGACCACCCTTGCAGGGCTGGTGGTGGTTATGCTTATGATAGTTTCGGTAATAGGCGAGCTGTTCAACACGGTTAAATCGGTGTTTGGGCTATGAGCTTGCTTTTGAAGGTTATGGGCATTGCCCTTATTACCGTCGTGGGGGTAAATTTAATAAAGCCCCTTCGCCCCGAATATTCTTTGTTTTTAGCGGTTGCAGGGGGCGGTGCCGCTTTACTGCTGACCCTTTCGGTGCTGGAAAGCTATTTGTCGGCGCTTAGCGGTATTTTTGCCGATGCAGGACTTTCCTACGCATACTTTTCTCCTGCTTTAAAGGCTGTCGGCATAGGCTATTTAACCGAATTTGCCGCCGACACCGCAACCGACAGCGGACAAACGTCACTTGCAGGCAAAATAAACCTTGCAGGGCGCACAGCCGTGCTTATATCGGCGCTTCCCGTTATAAACGACCTTTTGAATTTGGCGCTAAGGCTGGTGAACAAATGAAGGCCTTCCGTTTTATCGCCGTTTTACTTATTCTTATTTTTCTTTTTTCGGCTAATGCTTATGCCGACGATTACGGTGCAACCGAAAAAATTCATTCTCTTTTGCCGAAGGAGGCAAGGGAGCTGTTAGAGGAAAACGGCCTTTCGGTAAACAACGGCGAAATTGCCGAAAGCCTTGACACAGCAGGCTTTTTCTCTCTTATTGCCTCCTTTTTTAAAGAAGGCTTTTCTGCTGTTGCTATAGATGCCTCGCGATGTATGGCGGTAATTATTTTATCGTCCCTTATGGTAAGCTATTGCGGAGATAATAAAACGAGTATGACGGTACAGTCGGTGTGTATGGCAAGCGGCGCCTTAATACTTACCGTGCCCATATACGAAATGATTGCCGCGGCAAAGGAGGCGCTTACCGCTACAAGCGTTTTTCTCGGCGGCGCAGTGCCCGTTTTTGCCGCGTTAAAGGCTGTATCGGGCAAGGCTGTATCGGTAACGGGCGGCTCGGCCACGGTGCTTTTCGCCTGTCAGTGTGTTTCCTATATTTGCGCTTTTGTTTTTGCGCCCTTTATGAACGGCTATTTAGCTCTTGGAATATGCTCGGCCTTCGGCGGAAAAAATGCCGCCTCCGGCATTATGGGAGCGGTAAAAAAGGTTACCAACTGGGTGCTGTCTCTGTTGTTTTCGGTGTTTTTGTTCGTTTTGTCGGCAAAGGGCATAGCGGGCAAAAGTGCCGATACCTTGGCGCTTAAAACCGCAAAATTCGTTTTGGGCACAACCCTGCCCGTTGTGGGTAATGCCCTTAGTGAATCGGCAGGCGGTGTTGCTTCAGCCATATCCGCCCTTTCGGGTACGGCGGGAATATACGTTATTATAGGTGCCGTTGCCATAATGCTTCCCTTACTTACAACACTTTTTTTACGGCGCATTATGCTTATTGTTTTAAAGTATTTATCGGTGCTGTTTTCCCTGCCGTCCTTTTTAACCCTTAGCGAAGCGCTGGAAAACGTAACGGCGCTTTTAATGGGCTTTTGTCTTTTAAGCCTTGCCTTATTTATTATTTCAATGGGGGTGTTAATTGCGCTTTGAAAAGTTTTTTGGCCTTTGCCTCGGCGAGCTGTATTTTGTACGGAGTTTTAAACCTTTTGCCAAGCGAAAAGGGGTGCGGGAAAATGACTCGTTTCGCTTGCGCCGTATGCTTTTTGGCCGCTCTTTGCTCAAATATCGGCGGCATTAGTCCACCGGATTTCTCCTCCATTCCCTCCTCTGCTAATATAAGCTATTACGAAAATGCCGAGTACGCCTTTAAAAGCTCAATAGAAGCCCTGCTTATAAAAAGCGGAGAAAAATTCGAAAAGGTGAGTGTTAGCTCGTATGAAAATGAGTCGGGCGGCATATATATAAACGAAATAGCCGTTTACGGTGCGGAAAATAAGGAGTCGGTGGGCAGGCTTTTAAGGGAAAATACGGGCCTTAACGAAGAGGTGAAGGTTTATGACTGAAAAATTATCTATTAGGCTTTTTAAAAGCATAACTAAGGGAAACAGACTTATTATAATAGGCATAATAGGCATTGCTCTTATAGGTATTTCCTCTTTTTTTCCTGCCGAAAAGGAGCAGACTCCCCTTTTTGAAACGGTAAACAGCGAACAATACAAGGCTTACCTTGAAAAACAAATAGGGCAGGTGGTGGAAGGCATTACGGGTGATAAAAAAGCCAAGGTAATAATAACCCTTGAAACGGGAGTGCGACGGGAATACGCTACCGATACCGAAACCAAAAGCAGTGAAAAGAATGACGGGAGCGGCGCATCAACGGGTAAGGATAATAAAAAAACCGCCATTACCGTAAAAACCGCCGACGGTAGCGAAACGGCGCTTATAGTTACCGAATATATGCCCCAAATACGGGGTGTGGCAATAGTTTACAAAAGCAAAAACAAAACAAATCAAAACGAGGCTATTATCAGCGCCGTTACGGCGGTGCTGGGTATTACGTCAAAACGAGTATACGTAGGAGGTTATGCAGGGTGAAAAAAGGAAAAGTATTTACTTCGGGACATATTGCTCTTGTTGCAATGGTGATTGTTTTGCTGTCGGCGGTGTGGCTGAATATGAAATATTCGTCAGCCGATAACACAAAATATATGGGAGAGGCCTCCTTTGTTTCAAAGGAGGAAAACGGGGATGCCGCAATGGTAGGAGCAACACCCGCCTCCGATTATTTTGAAAAGGCCAAGGAGGATAGGGAAAAGGCCTATTTATCCGCCGAGGAAACCCTTAAGGAGGCCATTATTACCGCAGGTCAGAATGAGGAAGCCTTAAATGATGCTTTAAACAAGGCAGACGGCCTTGCAAAGCGTAAGGCCGACGAGGTTGCAATCGAAAACCTGCTCAGTGCCAAGGGCTTTAACAGGGTGCTTGCCATAATCGGTAACGACAGCGTTACCGTAATAGTGGAAAGGGAGTCGGTATCCGCCGCTGAATCTGTGCAAATTCAGGATGCTGTTGCATCGCTTTGCACCGTTTCCTTAAACAATATAAAAATTGTTACAGTTAACGGTTGAGAATTTTGAAAAATTGTGTTATACTATATAAAAGTAACCTGAAGTCTTAAAAACGCGGAGGTATATATTATGGAAAATAAAAGCAATTTAACAATAAACGCAGAGGTTTTAGAGGATATGGCTACCATAGCCGTTAAAGAGGTTGAGGGTGTAGCAGGCCTTGCCGAAAAGGGCGTTGACCTTAAAAACGTGTTAAACCGCGGCAAAATTTTTAAGGCTGTTCACGTAACCGAGAAAAACGGTGCCGTTGCCCTTGATATTCATATTAAAATTTATCAAAGTGCCAACGCTAAAACCGTTGCCGAGGCTGTTCAGCAAAGTGTGAAGGAAAAGCTTCAGAGCATGACGGGCAATGCCATAACACGCGTTGACGTTACGGTTGCCGACCTTGAAGCCGACCCTCAGCAGTAATTATTAAAGCCTTTAAAAGCCGACAGGTTGTCGGCTTTATTTTTTTATCATTATTACGAAGGCTCCTTCATATATTTTTAGTAGTAAAATGAAGGGTATGATAATAATGAAAGAGTTTTATCCCGAAGGAATAAAAACGTCGCTAAAGGAAAAGTCCTTTTACACCTTAGCTGAAATTTCTGCCGCCGCAGGCACCGATGAAATTTTAGAGGCTACGGCTTTGCTTTGCGACGAAGGGCACAATTTAATCGTCGAGCTGGGCTGTATGAAGGGTGTTATCCCGAGAGAAGAGGGCGCTATCGGTATTAAGGAGGGAAGGGTGCGAGATATTGCCGTAATTTCCCGTGTGGGGAAAAGCGTTTGCTTTACCGTTACCGATGTAAGTCTTAATAAAAACGGCGAGCCTGTTGCCCTTTTGTCCCGACGCAGGGCACAGCAACGCTTTATTAACGAAGGAGTTGAAAATATGAGGGTAGGCGATATCACCGAAGCGGTGGTTACCCACCTTGATTCCTTCGGTGTTTTTTGTGATATAGGCTGCGGTGTTATAGCACTGCTTCCCATTGACTGTATTTCGGTTTCACGCATTGGCCACCCTAAGGACCGCTTTAAGGTAGGGGATAATATAAGGGTAATACTTAAAAGCATAAGTGAGGACGGCAGAATAACGGTTTCTCACAAGGAATTGCTTGGCACCTGGGCGGAAAACGCTTCCCTTTTTACGGCGGGGCAAACGGTATCGGGTGTGGTACGAAGCGTAGAGGATTACGGAGTTTTTGTGGAATTAACCCCTAATCTTGCGGGACTTGCCGAAAATTATGATACTAAGGTAGGCAACACAGCAAGCGTTTACATAAAAAGTATAATTCCCGAAAAAATGAAGGTTAAACTAATTATTATTGACAGCTTTCAGTCTTCTTATTCACCCTTCATAAAATATTTTTATGAAGGGGCGCATATAGACCGTTTCGATTATTCTCCGCCTTCGGGCAACAAAAAAATATTTACCGAATTCGGTTGAACATAAAGGTGACAGACAAAGTAGGTCTGCCACCTTTATTTTGTACTAAAAAATGAGCGAATAGTGCTGAAAATTATTGAATAGGATATTGTGGGAATTATCCCCGGCGGTACTGCTATAATGGTTATGGTTAGTCGAAACAAACTTGTTTCGACACAAAATCTTTGATTTTGCGGCAAATTTTCTTTGAAAATTTGTCCATACCCATTGCAATGAATGCCCAGCAAAATTAAATCATAGAATTTAATTTTGCTATATCCGCTTAAAAAGCGGCTTGTCGAAGCGCTTTCAAGCGTTTCGACAAACAACAATCATTAT
>JAFVIF010000060.1 GCA_017474125.1 Clostridia bacterium | reverse complement strand
TTTTATGTATTTACATAAATGAATAAAAGTGTTAAAATGTTAACGTATGAGAATATGTCTAAAGACGTTCTCCACCATTATATAAGGGGGATTTATTCCATGGCCAGAAAGTTTAAAACTATGGACGGTAATAATGCTGCTGCTTACGTATCCTATGCGTTTACCGAAGTTGCAGGTATTTATCCTATTACTCCGTCCAGCCCTATGGCAGACTACACTGATCAGTGGGCCGCACAGGGCGTTAAGAACATTTTCGGTACTACCGTAAATGTTGTAGAAATGCAGTCTGAGGCAGGTGCTTCCGGTACCGTTCACGGCTCTTTGGCAGCAGGTGCTCTTACTACCACCTACACTGCTTCTCAGGGTCTTCTCCTCATGATTCCGAACATGTATAAGATTGCCGGTGAGCTTCTTCCCTGCGTATTCCACGTATCCGCACGTTGCGTAGCTTCCCACGCTCTTAACATCTTCGGTGACCACTCTGACGTTTATGCCTGTCGTCAGACCGGTTTTGCAATGCTCGCAGAAACCAATACTCAGGAAGTTATGGACCTCGGTGCTGTTGCTCACCTTGCAACTATCGAAGGCAGAGTTCCTTTCATCAACTTCTTCGACGGCTTCCGTACCTCTCACGAAATTCAGAAAATTCAGGTTTGGGATTATGCTGACCTTAAAGAGATGTGCAATATGGATGCTGTTGAGGCATTCCGCAAGCGCGCTCTTAACCCTGAGCGTCCCGTAATGCGCGGTTCTCACCAGAACGGTGATATCTTCTTCCAGAACAGAGAAGCCTGCAACAAGTACTATGATGAGCTTCCTGCTGTTGTTGAGAAGTATATGGACAAGGTTAACGAAAAGCTCGGTACCGATTATAAGCTCTTTAACTACTACGGTGCAGCTGATGCTGAGCGCGTAATCGTAGCTATGGGCTCTATCTGTGACGTTGCAGAAGAGGTTATTGATTACCTTACCGCTATGGGCGAGAAGGTTGGTCTTATTAAGGTAAGACTTTACCGTCCCTTCAGCGCTGCTAAGTTTGTAGAGGCTATCCCTGCTACCGTTAAGTCTATTGCTGTTCTTGACCGTACCAAGGAGCCCGGCGCTATAGGCGAGCCTCTTTATCTTGACGTTGTATCTGCTCTTGCAGCTACCGGCAGAAAGATTGACACCGTTATCGGCGGTCGTTACGGTCTTGGTTCTAAGGATACTCCTCCTTCAAGCGTATTCGCGGTATACGACGAGCTTAAGAAGGATGCTCCCAAGGCACAGTTTACCATTGGTATTAACGACGACGTTACTTACCTTTCTCTTGAAGAAAAGCCCGCTCCCAACACCGCTGCTGAAGGCACTAAGGAATGCAAGTTCTGGGGTCTTGGCGGTGACGGTACCGTTGGTGCTAACAAAGACTCTATCAAGATTATCGGTGACCATACCGACAAGTACGTACAGGCTTACTTCCAGTACGACTCTAAGAAAACCGGCGGTATTACTATTTCCCACCTCCGTTTCGGTGACAAGCCCATTAAGAGCCCCTATTACATTAATAAGGCTGACTTCGTTGCTTGCCACAACCCCTCTTACGTAATCAAGGGTTACAAGATGGTTAATGACGTTAAGCCCGGTGGTACCTTCCTTATCAACTGTCAGTGGACTCCTGAAGAGCTTGATAAGCATATGCCTGCTGAAGCTAAGCGTTATATTGCTGAAAACAACATTAATCTTTACACCGTTAACGCTATTGACCTTGCTGCCGAAATCGGCCTTGGTAAGCGTACCAATACCGTTCTCCAGTCTGCATTCTTTGCACTTTCCGGCGTTCTTCCCAGAGAGGATGCTATCGGCTATATGAAGGAAAAGGCTCAGAAGTTTATGAAGAAGGGTAAGGAAATCGTTGAGATGAACGAAAAGGCTATTGATGCCGGTGCTAACGCATACGTTAAGATCGACGTTCCCGCTTCTTGGGCTAATGCTACTGATGCTGCTGTTAAGGACGTTGCAGAGGATTCCTCTAAGCTCGTTAAGATGGTAGAGAAGGTTATGAAGCCCGTTGCTCTTATGGACGGCGATGCTCTTCCCGTATCTGCTTTCGTTGACCACGCTGACGGTACCTTCGAGCAGGGCGCATCTGCTTTTGAAAAGCGCGGTGTTGCCGTTATGGTTCCTGCTTGGAATAATGAAACCTGTATCGGATGTAACAAGTGTGCATTTGTTTGTCCTCATGCTACTATCCGTCCTTATGCCCTTTCCGCTGATGAAAAGGCTGCTGCTCCTGAGCATATCAAGATTGCAGTTAAGGAAAAGACCGTTACCAATAAGGGTTACTCCTACACCTTAGCTATTTCTCCCATGGATTGTATGGGCTGTGGCGTTTGCGTCGGCGAATGTCCCACCAAGTCTCTTACCATGGTTGCTACCGAGTCTCAGCTCGGCGAGCAGGAGGTATTTGATTACTGCGTAGCTAACGTTACCGAAAAGGCTGACGTTGCAAGCGATGCTAACGTAATTACTTCTCAGTACAAGAAGCCCTTACTCGAGTTCTCCGGTTCCTGCGCAGGCTGTGCTGAAACCGCTTACGCTCGTCTCGTTACCCAGCTCTTCGGTGACAGAATGTACATCTCTAACGCTACCGGTTGTTCTTCTATCTGGGGCGGTCCTGCTGCTACTTCTCCCTACACCGTAAATGCTGACGGTCATGGTCCTGCTTGGGCTAACTCACTCTTCGAGGATAATGCTGAGCACGGTCTCGGTATGTATCTCGGTCAGAAGGCTATCAGAGACAGACTTATCGGTCTTGTTAAGGAAATGGCTGCTTCTGATAAGGCTTCCGATGAATTTAAGGCTGCTGCTGAGAACTTCCTTAACACTGTAAACGACGGTAAGGCAAACGGCGCTGCTGCCGATGCTCTTATTGCCGAGGTTGAGAAGGCTGCAGCTCAGGGTTGTCCCACTGCTCCCGAAATCCTTGCTAATAAGGAATACCTCTCCAAGAAGTCTGTATGGATCTTCGGTGGTGACGGTTGGGCTTACGATATCGGCTTCGGTGGTCTTGACCACGTATTGGCTTCCGGCAACGACGTAAACGTTATGGTATTTGATACCGAGGTTTACTCCAACACCGGCGGTCAGGCTTCTAAGGCTTCTCAGATTGGCCAGGTTGCACAGTTCGCTGCTGCAGGTAAGGCTATCGCTAAGAAGAGCCTTGCTGAAATCGCAATGTCTTACGGTTATATCTACGTTGCACAGATTGCTATGGGCGCTGACCAGAATCAGACCCTTAAGGCTATCCGTGAAGCTGAAGCATATCCCGGTCCTTCTCTCGTTATCTGTTACGCTCCTTGCGAAATGCACAGCATTAAGGGCGGTATGGTTAATTGCCAGAAGGAAATGAAGAAGGCTGTTGACTGCGGTTACTGGAATATGTTCCGCTTCAATCCTGCTCTTAAGGCAGAAGGTAAGAATCCCTTCAGTCTTGACAGCAAGCCTGCTACCGGCGACTACAAGGAATTCCTCCTTGGCGAAGCTCGTTATGCTTCTCTTACCCGTTCCTTCCCCGAGCGCGCTGAAGAGCTCTTTGAAAAGGCAGCCGAAACTGCTAAGGCTAACAGAGCACACCTTGAGAAGCTCGTTGAACTTTACGGTAAATAATAAAACCTTTAAAAAAGCTGAGGCATTCGCCTCAGCTTTTTTTCTTTGGTAGAAAAAACAAATGCTGGTATAGATTTTTTCTATTTATTTATGCCTTCTGAAGTGTTAAAATACAATCAAACATACAGGAGGTAGTAGCTATGAAAAGAATTAAAATAGGTATTTTCGGATATTGCCGAGGTTCTGCTTACGTTGACAGCTTTTTGCAAAACAATGCAGAAATAGTTGCGGTATGCGATAAACGTAAGGACCGCCTTGAGGAAGCCAAAAAGAAGCTTGGAAATATGGTGACCTGCTACGAGGAATTTGATGCGTTTATTGAACATAGTATGGATGCGGTTTTTATTGCAAACTATTTTCACGAGCATACTCCTTATATTATCCGTTGCTTTGAAAAGAATATTCACGTGCTTTGCGAATGTATTTCAAACTCAACAATGGCAGAGGGAGTACAGCTTGTTGAAGCGGCTGAAAAGAGTAAATCTATATTTATGCTTGCAGAAAACTACCCCTATATGATTTTCAATATTGAAATGAAAAGGCTGTATGAGGGCGGCACCTTGGGTAAATGCCTTTATGCCGAAGGCGAGTATAATCATCCGAGTAACAGAAACGACGATAACACCCGTTATCTCTATGACAGCGAATTACATTGGAGAAATTACCTGCCTAAAACATATTATGTAACACATTCTCTTGCTCCTATTATGTTTGCTACGGGTGCTAACCCCGTAAGAGTAACCGCAATGCCGATTTTTAGCCCTGTACCTAAGGAGCGCCCCACCGCTTCTTTTGTAGGTGACAAGGCGGCGATAATTACTACACTTAACGATGATAAATCGGTATTTCGCTTTACGGGTCACGCTACCTTCGGCGGTGAATGTAATTCGTATCGCCTTTGCTGTGAAAAAGCAACGGTAGAGAACGTTAGGGGCAGTGGCGGCAAGGTAATGCTTCATTATAACTGGTGGGAAAAGCCGAAGGATAAGGAAGCGGTTAACTTTTATATGCCCGAATATGAGGGAGAGGATGTCGAGCTTGTTAAAAAATCGGGACACGGCGGCGGAGATTTTTGCGTTGCTAAGGAATTCCTTAATTGCATCAGAGAAAACAAGCCCCACCCCTTCGACGTTTATTTTTCTACCCGTATGTCCAGCGTTGCAATTTTAGGTCACAGAAGCCTTTTGGAATACGGCACACCTTACGATATCCCCGATTTCAAAAATAAGGCTGACCGCGATAAGTATCGAAACGATACCTTGTCTCCCTTTTTCTACAGCGACGGCAGAACGCCAACGCTTCCGTGCTGCAGTGAGCAAAATTTTAAACCCCTTGATTCTCAGGTTGAAGAGTTTAAAAAAATACTTAAGGGCTAAAACAAAAATTCCTCAAAGGCTACTTTGAGGAATTTTTTATGCTTTCTATATATTCGCTTGGTGACATTCCTATAACGCTTTTAAATACGCTGGAAAAGTAGAAAGGGTCTTTGTAGCCCGAAAGGAGGGCAACGTTTTTTATTGCAGTAACACCCTGCTCCATAAGGAAAACGGCGTTTTGTATGCGCACGTTGGTAAGATATGAAGAAAAATTAATGCCTATGGAGGTTTTAAAAATGCGGGAAAGATATTTACCGTTATATCCGAGAGCGTTTGACATGGACTGCAGACTTGTGGAATTATCGGTAAAGTTATTTTCAATATACTTTACCATACTTCTTATAAGCTGTTGCTCGGCACTTTCCTTGTAGGGTGCCATTTCACCAAACGTGTAAAGGAGCACCGCCTCGCTTATTAGGTCAAGATTTTTTTCGCCTGCCTTGGCAATAGCGTTTTGCCAAAAGGTTGTAATGCCCTCGTGACCTTCAAAAACACACTTAACGGGGGTTATTCCAAAGCGTGCGAACAGCTCGACACTTCGGTTTCCGCTGAAGGTTATGTACATATACTGAAAATTATTTACACTTTCTATTTTATAGGCAAGGTTTTCAAAGGTGAAAAAGATATTACCTGCCCTTAAATCGGCCTTTACGCTGTCGGTAGTAAGCCTGCCGCTACCGCTTACAACAAGATATACGGCATTGGCACTGACTGTTGTGCAAAAGGTATTGCCCGACTTTTCGTAAACGAATTTTTGGGTGTAAATACGGTCCTCGTTAAAGCTTTTAATAAATTTGCAGATATTTTGTGTGGACACGGTTATTCCTCCCCCCATTTAGGGTTTGAATAATTTTATCATAAAAAGCTACACTTTACAACAAATAAGTGGAAAAATTCCATTAAATTCAAGAAAAAATCTATATTTTGCGCTATAAAAAAGAGACGATACGGAATCAAATCCATATCGGCTCTTTTACTGTCCTTTAGCACCAATCGGTATACGTATTGGGGATTTTGGCTATTTTATTTCTTTTAAAAATTCGCCAATGCGCTCAAGGGCTTCGTTAATATGCTCGGTGGAATAGCAATAAGAAGCGCGAACAAAGCCTTCGCCGCTGTCACCAAAGGCGGTACCCGGCACAATGGCAACCTTTTTGGAATAAAGGAGCTTTTCACAAAATTCCTCGCTGGTTAACCCGGTGCTTTGAATGCTCGGGAAGGCGTAAAAGGCACCCTTAGGCTCACGGCAGGTAAGCCCTAAATCGTTAAAGCCTTTTACTATTATTCTGCGGCGGATATCGTATTCCTCCATCATTTCCCGTACCTCCTCGTCACAGCTTTTAAGTGCTTCAATAGCGGCATACTGAGAGGTTGTGGGAGCGCACATAATGGCAAACTGATGAAGCTTTGTAATTTGGCTTATTATGGGCTCGGGACCGCAAACAAAGCCCAGTCGCCAGCCGGTCATGGAAAAGGCCTTGGAAAAGCCGTTTATAACAACCGTTCTTTCATAAAGGCTGTCTATACTTGCAGGGGAAACGTGGGTTGCACCGCCAAAGGTGAGCTCTGAATAGATTTCATCGGATATAACGAGTATATTGGTATCCTTTAAAACCTCACTCAGCTCCTCTAAGTCCTTCCTTTCCATAATTGCTCCCGTAGGATTGCAGGGGTAGGGAAGAATAAGTGCTTTTGTTTTTTCGGTGATTTTTTCCTTTAGCTCGGCTGCGGTAACCTTGAAATCGTTTTCCGCCTTGGTGTTAATAATAACGGGAACGCCGCCGCATACCTGAGTAATAGGCTCGTAGCAAACGTAGCTGGGCTGAGGAATTATTATTTCATCTCCCGGTTCAACTATTACTCTGAGACAGGCATCAATTGCTTCACTGCCGCCTACGGTAACGAGTATTTCGCTTTCGGGGGAGTAGGATATATTATATTTTCGGTTAAGATAATGCGAAATTTCGCTTCTGAGGGGGGCAAGACCCCAGTTCGAAGAATAACGCGTTTTACCTTTTTGAAGGGTGTTAATGGCGCAATTGCGAATTTTCCAAGGGGTAGGGAAGTCGGGCTCACCTACGCCGAGAGAAATAACCCCCTCCATAGTGTTGGCAATATCGAAGAATTTGCGAATTCCCGACCACTTAACACCGGTGATTGTTCCGGTAAGTATCTTTCCGTAGTCGATCATAAGGATACTGTTCCTCTTTCGTCGGGGTCTTTAACGCCAAGGTCAACGTTAAAGTCCTTATAGCGGCGAAGCACGAAGTGGGTTGCGGTAGAGGTAACCGATTCCATAGTGGAAAGCTCCTTGGCAACGAACTGTGCAACCTCCTGGAAGGATTTGCCCCTTACAACTACGTTAAGGTCGTAAACACCTGACATAAGATAAACCGATTCAACCTCGGGGTATTTTGAAACTCTTTCAGCTATTTCCTCAAAGCCGTAGCCTGCTTTGGGAGTAACCTGCAATTCGATAATTGCGGAAACCGAGGATTTCTCAATGCTTTCCCAGTCGATAACCGCCTTGTAGCCGCGAATGAGACCGCTTTTTTCCATTTCTCTTATTTCGGCTTTAACCTCGTCAACCTCTTTGCCGAGAGCGGTAGCAATTTCCTCATTGGTCATACGCGCGTTTTTCTTTAACAGCTTGAGTATTGCTTTGTTCATATAATTTCCTCCTATTAAAAAAATAATCCCGAACGCAAAATTGCGCTCAGGACGAAAAAATTCCGTGTTACCACCTGAATTCGAAGCAAAGCTTCGCACTCTGTCGGCTTTTTAAAACCGATACTCTGTAACGGGAGCGCCCGTTCACCCTTAAATATCGGGGTGACGGCTCAAAGACGGCTTCACAGAGAAGGTATAAAAGCTTGCACCAACCGCTTTTTCTCTATAATACCCGCTATCTGCTACTACTTCTTTTCACAGCCTTTAGTTTTCTTATTATATCAGTATAATTTAATTTTGTCAAGGGAGCAGAAGTACGCTGTCCTCCGTTACGGCAAAGCGGTAGCCGTCTACCTCAAGGTACTGCTTGACGGGCTTGGTAAACTCTTTAAAAACAGAAAGAGTGTAGTCAGTAAGGTTTAACCTTAAAATTTGCATGGTTCCCGTATTACATACGTATCCGTAGTTGCCCTTAATATAAATATCGGTAGGCTGCATAATCGGAGAATTGGCACCGCCGCCTATACGAAGCTCCTCGCGCATTGTGTTTATGTTATAACGTATGAGCACGTTATGTTCGGGATAGCAGGCCCAAAGCTTGTTTTCAAAAAGCGCAAGGCTTGAGGGGGGAGCGTTTTTGTAGGTAAGACTTCCCGTCCATAAAAGGGTGGAGTCGGTATCAAGCAGCTTTAAGGTGCCGTTAAGCTCCATAACCATTAGCTTTTCGCTCGGCAGGGGAAGAGTTTTGCAGGTGAAGTAGTTATCAACCTGAGTACAAAAGGACTTATAATCACTGCCGAATTTGGATAACTGATAAATATTTTTGGCAACGTTTGTAACCTTGCCTGTTTCAAAGGAAATCATTTTAAAGGCCGCAGTAATTTGGGTGGAGGAGCGGTCCTCGCAATAGGTAATTATTATTCCCTTTTCCATAGGTATAACGTGAAGTATATCCCCTTCAAAAACTGTGGTCATTTAATCATCTCCTTTTTGCATTGTTCATTTTACTACAATTTATTTATAAGGTCAATACTCCTTTTTGAAGCATTGAATTTGCCGCAAGCAGTACTCCCGTTTGACCGCTGTGGAAGTTTAAACCACCCTGCATCCAGGCCGCAAAGGGCTCTCTTAAAGGAGCGTCGGCCGAAAGCTCAATGGAGGCTCCCAGAGTAAAGCTGCCTGCCGCCATAATTACCTCATCGTTATAGCCGGGCATTGCCCAAGGCTCGGGGGAAACAAAGGAATCAATGGGCGCGCCGCTTTGCATACCCTTGCAAAAAGCAATTAAGGCTTCTCGGTTTTTTAGAATAACCGCTTGAATTATATCAGCGCGATCTTCTGTTGGGGCGGGGGTAACGCCGTAGCCCAGCCTTGAGAATAAGGCGGAGCAGTAAACAGCGGTTTTTAAGGCTTCGCCAACCGTGTGGGGAGCGGCAAAAACGCCCATATAAAGCTCACGGTTATGACCTAATGTGGCGCCAACCTCGCGGCCTACACCGGGAGCGGTAAGACGAAAAGCGCATTGCTCAATAAGGTCGCGTCTGCCTGCAATATATCCTCCCGTGGGAGCAATGCCACCGCCCGGGTTTTTGATAAGGGAGCCTGCTATAAGGTCGGCACCTACCTGCGTAGGCTCTTTTTTCTCAACGAATTCACCGTAGCAGTTGTCCACCATTATAATTGTTTCGGGAGATACCTCCTTAACAATTTTGCAAAGCTCCTCAATGGCGCTTACCGAAAGGCTTGGACGCAGACTATAGCCTCGGGAACGCTGTATGTAAGCCATTTTGTACTTGTCTTTTTTAAGGGCTTCCTTAATAGCCTCCTTATCGGGGGTGCCGTCGGCCTTTAGATCTACCTGACTGTATTTAACACCGAAATCGGCAAGAGAACCGCTTACGGGTTCGTCAATACCTAATACACCTATCAGGGTGTCGTAGGGGCGGCCTGTAAGACAGAGCATTTTGTCGTTTGGACGCAAAACACCGAAAAGCGCCACGCAAAGGGTATGAGTGCCCGAAACGAAGTTGTGCCTTATAAGGGAATCCTCGGCACCCATACAATCGGCCCAAAGCCTTTCAAGGGTATCTCTTCCTATATCATCGTAGCCATAGCCGGTAGAAATACCAAGGTGCGTTTCGCTTACTCTGTGCTTTATAAAGCAGGAAAGCACCTTTTGCTGATTATAACGGGCAATATCGTCAATTTTTTCAAATTGCTCCTTGGTGCTTTTTATAATTTCTTCGTCGATTTTTAATAAACGACTGTCAATATCAAAAAAAGTTTGTTCCATTATTCTTCCTCGCAGTAGGCGGCCTCGCCTATAAGGGTGAAGCCGTTTTTTATATAAAAGGTTTTGTTATTTTCTACACAGCAGGCATAAACGCTTTTGTCTTTTGCCTTGCTAAACAGCATTTTGATTAAGGTGCTTCCAAGCCCTGTGCCGCGCCTGTCCTTTGGTACGGCAATACCGTTTATAATGGCGGAATCGTTTTGGTAAAAGAGCAGAGCGCCTCCGCCGTTATGGGTTACGTAATCGGCACAGCCGTGCATAACCCGAAAGGAAACGTCGGCAACAAATTCATCCCCGTTGGGTATGGTCAGCCCCTGCCTTAAATTGTTTAACAGCTCCCGCGGTTGAGCTTTTTGGGTGCAGGAAAGGGTGTTAAAGGGAGGCTCAGCTTTAAAAACCAAGCATTTTTCGTTAATATTAAGGTTTAGTCTGACAGCAGTTTTTAGGGATGTAAAAATACCGCTGTAGCCCGTAAGCCTTAAAAAGCTTAAAAGCTCCTCGTCACAGCCTCCGTCATACCATAAGCTTACGTAATCGCTTACCTTTGCGATTATTGCGTAAAGTCTGTTATCGATTACACCGTGGTAAAACTGTGCAATGCTGTTATGGTCTTTATATGCCGCGTAGGAACAGCACGCCTTAACGAAGGCCGCATCCTCTATCACGGGTAAGGACTTTGGAAAGCCTTCGGTTATCATTCTATATCACCCGAACAAATTTTATTGCACATAAATTGGGCTAAATTTAAGGCGCTTTCAATATCTTTAAAGCTACATAAACAGGATGCTGAATGAATATAACGGCAGGGTACCGAAACGGCAAGGGTGCGTATGCCTTCCTTTGATAAATGAACGGCTCCCGAATTGTTACCTCCTGCAACAGCCTTTTTACTTTGACACAAAATTCCGCTGTTTAAAGCGCAGTTATAAAGGGAACGGTCGTAAAGTGTGGCCCTGTCCATAAAGGAAACGGCGGCGCCCTTGTTTAAACAGCATACTTTTTTATCTTCGGGCAGGTCGGCAATATCGGCGGCTGTGGTCGCCTCTAAGCAAATAGCAAAATCGGGGCTGACGGCAAAGGCGGCCGTTCTGGCGCCGCGACAGCCGACCTCCTCCTGAACGGTGAAGGTGGCATAAAAGTCGTATTCTGCCTCCTGCTTTAAAAGGGTAATCAGTATGGCACAGCCTATTCTGTCGTCCAATGCCTTAGACTTAACACAATCGTCGCCCATAAGGGTATAATCGCTTTTAAAGGTGGCGAAATCGCCGATGCTCACAAGAGACATTGCTGCTTCCTTGGAAGCGGCGCCTATATCAATATAAAGGCTGTCCTCCTTGGGCGGATTTTCCTTTTCGTCGCCCTTGCAAAGGTGAATGGGCTTAGTGCCTATTACACCGTTTATTTTGCCCTCTATCGTTACCTTGCGGCAAAGAAGGGCAGAAGGATTAATGCTGCCGACGGTTTCGAATTTTAAAAAGCCGTCGGAGGTAACAGAGGTGATTATCATACCCACCTCGTCGGTGTGAGCATCAAGCATAAGCTTGTTTTTTGCTCTGTTCTTTCCTTTTTTGAAGGCTATAATATTGCCCATACCGTCGGTATGGTATTGAACGTAGCCGTCGATTTCCTGCTTGATTATTTCAGCAATACTGCCTTCTCCGCCCGAAACGCCGTCGGCAAGGCAGAGCCTTTTCAGTAAATCACGCATTGGCACTGCCTCCCTTTAAAACATATTCGCTCAATAGCTCGACCGTCGCGTTAATATCGTTAATATCAACTATTTCGCAATCGGTATGCATATTGCGAAGCGGAATGGAAACAAGTCCGCAATTAATACCGCTGCGACTAATGCTTATAACGTCGGCATTGGTGCCTGTGGCAGAGCCCATAACCTCACGCTGGAAGGCTATGCCGTTGCTTTGGGCAATGCTTTCAAGGGTACGGGTTACACTTCTGCTTAAAATAGGAGAAATACCAATCATAGGGCCGCTTCCCAAAACACCGCTTTTTGAAGCGGGCAGGTCGGGAGCGTTACCGAAGCTTACGTCAACGACAATGGCCTCGTGGGCATCTATGCCGAAAACGGCTGTACGTGCGCCGCGCAGTCCCAACTCCTCGCTGTTGCTGAAAAGCAGTACTACGTTTACGGGAAGCTCCTTGCCGTGAAGCCTTTCGGCAAGTGCGACAAGAACGGCACAGCCTGCACGGTCGTCAAGGGCTTTGCCCGAAACCTTTTCTCCGCAAAGGGAAACAAATGAGGGCTTATAGGTTATAAAATCTCCAACCGATATAAGCGATTTAGCCTTTTCGCCTAAGGCAGTGTCTATTTTAATTTTGCTCAAGTCTGAAAGCTTTTCCTCGTCCTTTGAAAGGTGAGGAGGCGTGCTCATAAAAACACCGGCTATATCGGTTTTTCCGTGAATTACAACCTCTCTCGTAGGCAACTGACGTAAATCAATACCGCCGCAGGCCGAAGCCGTAACAAAGCCGTTGTCGGCCACGTCGGTAACAATAAAGCCAACCTCGTCAAGGTGAGCGTCAAAAAGTACGGTTTTTTCCTTGCCGCTGTCAATACGGGCAATAAGGCCTCCGAAACAGCTTTCTGTTTCGGCAAAGGGCGAAACAACGCGCCCGAGAATGTCGCGGGCGCTGTTTATGTGACCTATTCCTGTGGCGGCGGAAAGCTCTTCTAAAAGTTTTTTTAATTCCATCACAGTGCGTTTACCAGTTCCTTAAAATATTTTCCTCTTGCTTCGAAGTTGGGGAAGGCGTCGAAGGAGGCACAGGCAGGGGAGAGGGTTACTATATCACCGGGCTGTGCCTTTTTGCTTATGATTTCAACAGCCTCTTTAATATTTGCAACCTTTACTATTTCGGGACTGCCGTTATAATGAGGATGCTCAATAACCGCTTTTTCAATGGCATCGGCAGTGGGACCCGAAAGGGCCATAAATTTAACCTTCTCCAGAATGTAGGGGGCTAACGGCTCAAAGGGGATGTGCTTGTCGTAGCCGCCTGCAATAAGCATTACCTTGCGGTCAAAGGATTTAAGGCCTGCAATAGTACGGCTTGGGCTACTGGCAATGGAGTCGTTAAAGTAGCGAACGCCGTCCTTTTCTCTTATAAATTCGTTTCGGTGCTCAACGCCCGTAAATTCCTTGGCAACCTTTCTTATGGTGTCGGCGCTGACGTAGCCCCAAACTGCCGAAATTGCGGCAAGGTAGTTTTCTACGTTGTGGTCGCCGATAATGGTTATGTTGTCGCGGTGCATTACGGGAGCATCAATTCCGCGGTACGACATATGAAGGGTGCCGTCGGTATCGAGCCAAGCACCGTTTTTGACGGGGCGCTCCATACTAAAGCTTAAGGACTGACCTCTGACATAGCGGGAGAAGCCCGAGGTGATTTCGTTATCTCGGTTAAGTACGGTACGGGAAAAAGCGTTTTGATGCATAAGAATATTCTTTTTGGCTTCTACGTACTCATCCATATCCTTATGAACGTCAAGGTGATTTGGCGCAACGTTGGTAACTACGGCAACGTCGGGGCTTTTTCTCATAGAAATAAGCTGGAAGGAGGAAAGCTCGGCAACAACAAAATCGTCGGGAGCTATTTCGGAAATACGGGGAAGCAGGGGCTTGCCTATATTACCGCCGATGTGTACCTTTTTTCCTTCGGCTTCAAGCATTTTTGCAATAAGAGTGGTGGTGGTGGTTTTTCCGTCGGAGCCGGTAACGGCAAAAATGGTGGCGGGACAAAGGTCGAAGAAAACCTCCATTTCACTTGTAACGGCAATGCCACGCTTTCTTGCCTGCTCTAATTCGGGTAGATTAAAGTTCATACCCGGTGTGCGGAAAATAATATCAACCTCAAGGTCGTCAAGGTATTTTTCTCCAAGGTGGAGCTCGGCGCCCGCCTCCTCAAGAGTTTTTGCAATATCGCCGATTTGCTCACGGCTTCTGCGGTCGCAGGCAATAACCCTTGCACCCTTACTTAAAAAATCTAAAATAAGAGGGGTGTTGCTTATACCGATTCCGCAAATTGCGATTTTTTTAGTGGAAATGTGTTGCCAAAACTGTTTGCAGTCCATAATTCTGCCCCTTCCATAGTAAATGTAAATATATAGATATTCTTATTATACTTATAATAAACAAAAATATCAATAGAAACAAAAAAATAACCGACGAAATTTCGGGATTTGGTCTTAGGGACAAATAGGTTTTTCAGATAAATTTGTACGCTTTCTTGTTTTGAAAACTTGTAAGACACAAAGTATTACTGCGTTTTCGCAACTTCAAAATCGAAACAAATTTAAGCAAACACGAATAATTAGAACCTGATTTTAAAGGCTCAATTTTCGTCTTTGCATTGTTAAAATACTCGTTAATCCGTCAGGATTAACTGCGTTTTGTGCCTCGCACAGCCAAAAATTCAACTCTTTAAAATTCTGCGACC
>JAFVIF010000059.1 GCA_017474125.1 Clostridia bacterium | reverse complement strand
GTTGCCTTTTATACGGATAACTTCACTTTTAAGGGCAGTATCACCCACAAAAACATAGCATATTTCGTTCATAGAAACGTTTCCGTCAAATTCAACCGACACCAAGTTTCCGTTTATGCTTACTACCTTTCCTTTATTTTGGGTCATTGTTTTGCCTCCAACCTATCTCCATTTAAAATGGAGTCGTATATATTTTTGTATGCTTTTTCTCCGCTCTTTGTATCAAACTGCCTTATGCGAAGAAGCAATTTTAATTTAATTCCGTAATAGAAAATATAATCCTCAGAAAAACTGTCCATAGGCCTTAGCGTTTCTAAGATTTCCAAACGGTAACTGTTCAGATATTTTTCCGCTTCCATTGGATTTTCGATTTCTGTTGCTGCACTCGCCACCTTGATATACTCCATCGGAAAAATTCTGTTTTCTGTATAGAACGGTTTCTTTATTTTCTCGGCACGAACTTTACCAAGAGCAAAGCGAAGGTTTCTCTCGCTTTCGTTCCAAGCATCAATCAAAACAGAGCCCGAGCTCTCACTGCTTTTTGGAGGTGATAAAGTTAGCTTCTTAATTGCTTCCTGCGACCTTTTTCCTAAAAAACGGGTGCAAAGCTCTGTAAATCGTTCCTCGGTAATCGGAAGCGGAATATTTTCACTTATCCCATCCAAGGACGGCAGCTGCGATATTAAATAGTATTCAGCCATAATTATTACTTCGCCTCTTTCAAAAGCTCGGTAACCTTAGGACTAAGATAATTTGAAAGCAAATCCACAACCGCCTCTGCAGAATAATCGTAGTATGCACTACCGTCCTTTACAGCAATGCGGAATCCACCGTCAAAATTATCATTCGCCTTCAAAGTAATACCCTTTAACATTTTGTCTTTAATAGCTGCAAGTAAGGCTTCTTCTAATTTGCCAAGGTCTTGAGTATTCAAAATTACCGCGATATCTTCTGCATCAGGCTTATTTGCCCAGTTCTCAATAATGCTGATAATCAGACCTGCTAATGCATCCGATGAATATACTGCAGTAACATTTTCGCCAACGATTGCATTAAGCTCTCTATTTACACTTTCTCTGAAAGAAATCAGCAGATTACGTCCTGCCTGACGAATAGCATCTTCGCTCGATTTAGTCATTCGCTCGGTTTCGGCTCTTGCAAGGCTCAAGATTTTATCAGCCTGTGCCTGTGCATCAGCAATAATCTTTTCGGCATCTGACTTTGCCGCCTCAACGATAGCCTTCGCTTCTGCTTCTGCGGTTTCAACGCCATCCTTCTTAATCTGCTCAATAAGCTCCTGAAGTTGAACTTCCATAACTCTATCTCCTTTTACATTTGGTCAATTTTACTGTTTAAAACAAAATGGATCCAGTATTCTCTGCAGACAGCTGGATCCATTAATTATCATAATTATTTACATCTACATCATTATAACATACCTATCGTTTTGAGTCAAGGTTTTTAATAATTATTATCATTTTTTTATATCATTTTATTCTTTTTTCCGAAATATTATTTGTCCGCCATCAATTCATATGTTAAATATTGCATTTGGAATCAAACTAATGTTGAAGTGTACCCTTAATTGCTGTATAATAAATACATAGGAGGTTTTCTTAATGAAAATACAGTTTATAGGAGCAACCCATGAAGTTACAGGAAGCTGTACCCTCTTGGAAATTAATAATAAATACTTTTTAGTTGATTGCGGAATGGAGCAAGGCAAAGATGTTTTTCAAAACATCAGTCTTCCGATTGCCGCAAATCAAATTGATGCAGTTTTTTTAACACATGCACATATTGACCATTCGGGTATGTTGCCGAAGCTCTATAAGGACGGTTTCAAAGGCAGTATCTATGCTACCGATATAACCTGCGATTTGTGTAACATTATGTTGCGTGATTCTGCTCACATTCAGGAAGCCGAAGCAAAATGGCGTTCCAGAAAAGCAGAGCGAGCAGGCCTTGAAACCTACGAGCCTGTATACGATACGCAGGATGCAATCGGTGCTATTTCATTATTTCGCAGATGCAACTACGGCGAAATTATATATCCGGCCGAGGGAATTGAGTTGCGCTTTACAGATATAGGACACCTGCTCGGCTCGGCTTGTATCGAGCTTTGGCTGACCGAAGGTACCGTGCATAAAAAGATTGTATTTAGCGGTGATGTCGGTAATACAAATCAGCGTATTATCAGAGATCCTCAGCAAGTAGCTGAAACGGATTATCTTGTGATAGAATCCACCTACGGTAATCGTCTGCATAGCGCTGACCGAAGTGACGTAATCCAGGAGCTTGCAGGATATATTCAAAAAGCGTTAGACCGTGGAGGTAATGTTGTTATCCCTTCGTTTGCTGTCGGTCGTACACATGAAATGCTATACGCTATTCGTGAAATTAAGCAAAACGGACTTGTAAAGGGACACGAGCATTTTCCGGTTTATGTAGACAGTCCCCTTGCCGCAGAAGCAACTGCAATCTTTATGCAATGCAATCCCGTTTGTTTTGATGAAGAAACTCTCGCTCTTATTAAGCAAGGTATTAATCCTATATGGTTCGATGATATCCGTATGTCTATGACAGCAGAGGAATCTAAGCAAATCAACATTAACAACGAGCCAAAGGTTATTCTTTCTGCAAGCGGAATGTGTGAAGCCGGTCGCATTCGACACCACTTGAAGCACAACTTATGGAAAGAAAACAATGTTATTCTTTTTGTTGGTTATCAGGCGGAGGGCTCTCTTGGAAGAAAACTGTTAGAAGGCGAAAAAACCGTAACTCTTTTCGGTGAAGAAATTACGGTGAATGCAGAAATCTGCTCACTACACGGAACAAGCGGTCACGCTGACCAAGCAGGCTTACTTTCTTGGATAGAGGGATACGAAACACAGCCCGAGCTTATCTTTGTTAATCACGGTAATGAAGATTCCTGCGAGGATTTTAAAGATTTGCTCGTAGAGAAAGGTTATCGTGCCGAAGCACCGTTCAGCGGAACCGAATACGATTTAGCCACGGGAAGAATGACTATTTATACCGAAGGTAAGCCTGTTGACCGAGTGCTAACCTACAAAGGCAACAATCGTGCCGAGATTATTTATAATGAGCTTGTGGCAACGGCTGAAAAGCTATTGTTGATTGTTAAAGGCCGCCGTGGTATGACAAATAAAGAAAATGCGAGACTGACTTCTCAAATTCGAGAACTTTGCGAAAAATATAAAGATTAGAAAAGGGATAATCTGATAATTATATATGTAGCTGCGTCCCCAACAATTCATTTTAGGTGTTTTTTCTAAAATTTAAAGAATTAAAAGATGAATAAAACACCAAGCACTTTGTAACTTGAATTTATCTTAACGGTTAATTCAAAAAAACATCCGAGAAATTCTCGGATGTTTTTCTATTATATACAATAAATTTAAAGAGCTTAAAGTTTTATTTCTTTAAAGGGAGTCGGTATAACAAAATCAGCTCTTTGGATTTCTTTTTCAGGCTTAATATTGTCAAATAGTCCGAAATGACAAGGAACGGTTTTCTTTGCGCCGATTTTATCAGCAAAGCGACAGGCGTCGGTTATATTCATATTATTTCCTACACCATTAATAGGTTTTATCGTTATCAGAAAAAATCACTTTATAAAATAGAAATTTTCTATTTACTTATGTGAAATTTCTATTTTCAAAAAATACGAAAACTTTATAAATAATTTCTTACATTCTTTAAACTATTACTTCACAGTTGTTGTCTCTTCAATTTTATCTAAGTGAATCTTTGTTAATTCGGTTATTGCTGCATAATCTTCGGCTTCTATAAGTTCAGATTTAGAATCGAGATACCCGTGCCCACACCCTATAATATGTTTTTCTTCATTATAATACCAAACAAACATAACGTAAATTTAAAACATTCACTTTTGTATTTTTTAACACAAAAAACAGAGCATCTACAAAAAAGTAAATGCCCTGTTGTATAAAAGCATCTTAGTACAAAAGGAGAGTTGTAATAAAGATACTTAATACCAATATTTTAATAGTACATTACGCTATCACTACCTGTACCAAATCCATATTTTATAACCCTATTTTCGTCAGCGCTTACAACGTCGAAACAGTTTTCACTGGAACTTCCAAGCGCACGATAATACCATTTCCAAGCATAACTCTTAACGTTAAGGGAACCTGACAGCGCAATCTGCTCAGAAGGTCTTGTTACGTTACCGTCACCGGAATACTGGCTTATATTAGCACAAGCAGTCGAAATCTGCCAAAGGTCAATATCCTCATCATAAAGCGTAAGCTCGGCATGTGTATGGCCAAAGTTCATAACTGTAATCTTACCTGTAGTAGCGGTAAAGTCAAATGTACCGATGTTATCATAATTGTACACATTTTTATACTGGAATGCCGCTATCAATTTTCTTAAGTACTCTGACTCAAACATATTATGGCCACTCGCATTGGTAGCACCATCAATGCCCATATGAGACATATATATGTAATTCCAATCATCCTCGGCGGTCATTGCCTCTTCGCCCAACCACTTAATTTGCTCAATATCATAGCCCCAATAGGAATATCCCGTTTTATAATGGCGGGAATTAATACTGCTTTCAGGCTGATGAGGATTCAGTTCGGTTATAACACCGTTTTCGTCGTAAGGATTACGGCAGTCAACTGCGTCAAGAACAATTACTCTTGTCTTCTTTTCGGGAATATCATAATAATAATATTTTGAATCTTCATATTCGTTGTCCTTTACAATTGCATCAGGACAGTATTCTTCTATAACGTTCTTGTTCCAATCTAAGTCGCTGATTATTCTTTCGGGATAATAAACCTTATCACCGCTAGCTACGTGATAGGAGTTATCATCGTGGTTACCGAAAGCGATAAGTACAGGCTTATTACATTCTTTCAAGGGATTCAATATATCCTGGGTACTTTCAATCGCCAATTCCTTGGTTGCAAACATACCGGTAGTAATATCACCGCCCACCATTACAAAATCAATTGCATCATTTTCATTAGCAAGTTTGACAACTGTATTCATCTGACGAATCATATAGTCTCTGTTTGATGCATTTTTAGAATGGTGAAGGTCGGTCACGAAAATATAATTTACCGAACCATTACTAACTATTTTTAAATTATCACTCATTTTAAGAATTTCAGCATCGGTAGAAAGATATTCTCTTGTTCCTTTTTCAACCAAAAATGCCACATCGCAAGGAACATATATTATAAGGTCTTTTATGTTTCCTTTAGCAGTAATACGAACGTAGGCGCCTTTTTGCATAGTATATTCACTTACGTAGTCAGGACTTATTTCGCTTTTAAGTTTAAAGAATACGTCATATTGATATACCGCAAACTCATCACCTTTAATTTCAGTTCCCTCGGGAAGATAGATATAATAATCTCCTGTACTTTCATAACCGGAAGCTTCAACTACAGTTGAATCGGTAACGGAGGTATGCTTAATCTTACCCGAAACAATGTCAGCATCATCGTTTATTAGTGGACTGTTTTCAGTAATGGCAGAAACACTAGCTGTTACCAAATCACTATAATAAATGTTACCATCGGAAAGTTTCACATAACCTCTTACAACTAATTCTCTTGTATCTTCTACCTCAAAACCGGTAATAAAGGTACTGAAAATAAGGTTTCCTGTTTTAGAATTATAACTCCAACATTCATCAAAATTTGAAGTTTTCTTTGAAACGAAAACGCCACTGCCTATATTTTCAACAACAATATCTTTTTGAGCGGCAATCGAGGGAACAGAAATAAGAACACCACGTTCGGTAACGTTATACTTCTTGCCCGAAAGAGAAATTTTATCAGAATTTTCGTCAGCCTTGTACGCCATCATAAAGCGTAATGCCTGAATATTATACTGTTGCTCAATTGTTTCCTTAAGCTTAGCTGTACCAACAACGCCAACGACACTCGATACCTTGATTGTATCTATATAAACTACACCGTCAGTATTAATCTTTCCAACAAACGTAACTCCTGATTTAAGAGAATTCAATTTCGAAATATCCGCAGTAACGGCAATTTCTAATGTTCTCCATTCATCAGTAGCCTCAAGATTACATACTTGATTTATGATACTGTTTTCGGTATCAGATATTTCACTGATACCAAAAGAAACGGTTGATACTTTATCTGCCTTATATGCAAACGATATATGATAGGTTGTGTGATTGTTTATAGCAAAGTAATCTTTGTTTCTGATTTCAAAAAGACCGTCACAATTTGCTTTAAGACTGTTTTTACCCGTAAAGGAATCCTCATCGGTAATTTCAAAGTTGTCATCTATAATAATGCCGTTACCGAGAATATCCTCTTCATAAAGGTCAAAACCGCAAAAACCAATTTGATTTTCAACCATTTCATCAGTAGTAGTTACTGCCTTAGCATAATATTTGGAATTTTTGTTTCCTGCTCTTACACTATAATTTATAGAATTTTTAAGAGTGCTGTCACCATACCAATTTTCTACGTTTGTAGTATCTATAGTAGCGGTATTATTTTCACTACTGTAAACTTCTTCGCTAAAGCTTACAGGAAGATTTACATATTCTCCCGGAATATAATAAGAAGAATTAAGTAACGTTTGTTCTCCGTTTTGAATAGCGTAGGTATCAACATTAACTACCTTTTCGATAGTAATATCATCAATATCATAATCAAACTCTACGCCACCGCCTGCTGTAAAACCAATAAAGCAACCGGTTTTAGTATCCACATATTCAGCAGGAGTTGTAAAGAATAATTCATACTTAACGAAATCTTCGCTTTCCTTAATACCGTTTTTAAGAACCTTATACTGATTACCATCGCCATTTAAAGCGCTGTTAAAGGTTTTACCATAACTTACAAAAAACGTTCCTTCGCGTCCCGAAAGCTTATTAACGCGAATACTTACCGTCACTTTATAAGTAGTATTGTTAGGAAATTTAACGTTATTGTTACCGCTTCCGGTAATATTATATGTTCCGCTGCTTGTTAGCGTAAGAGTATAACTCCCAAGCCAAGCGCTTGCACCGGAAGTGCAATGGAAGTTGAGATACTTACCTCCACTTGCATTACTATCATCTACTATAGTATGATAGGGTTCACTATCGGTTTCCATACTCCAACAATTTTTTCTATTATTTACAGTATAGCTTGAGTAATCTATAACCCTTTTAAATGCATCAAAATCAGAAAATCCGGCATAAAGAGTCATATCCGCATTTCCAAATGTTCCCAAAGTATATTCGGTTGTATAGTCAGTAGAGGTAAACCAACCGTCAAAGCATTTATCAGTTGGAGGAACGGGATCTGCGGGATACTCGAAAGCCTCACCGGATTTACCAGTTAAAGTTTTGCGTGTATTATTTACTTCATCTATAAACGTTACACTAACTTCAACACCTGACCAAGCAGAATATAGTGACTGAATTTCGTTAGTTGCAGTCAAAGAAGCAATCGGCTGAGTACGTTCTTCATCGGCATACCAACCCACAAATTTAGCATTTTCATTCAAAGCTCTATTTGATATATCCGGCAAAACAAATTCTTCACCCAAAGGTGCAGCTATGTAGTTTACTGTATTTGAATAGTCATCATAGAGTTTTAAATAGCCATAGCCGCTACTTTCGCTTGTCTCATAAATCACTAATTTTGTTATAAAAAATTCAATATACGATTTATAATATGATTTGCCGTCGCCACCTTTGGCAATATCTGTACCTTCCCATTCTGAAGTACCTTGTATCCAACGAGCATATGACGTAGGTAATTCTATACCAAGCAAATTAGTATAAATAACGTCATTATACATATAACTACCGTCTTCATTTTTTGTTACACCATACGTATTTTTAAGTACGTCATCCGTTGCCAAATTAACAGTTTTAGTTCCACTTAATTCATAACCATCGTTATTTACGGATTGATAATAAATATCATCTTTTAAAGTAAACGTACTACCTGATTTTGTATATGCTTCAAAAGATTCGCCACCAAAATCCGAACGCTTTAAAGATTTGCCGTTCGACATTAAAGTTGAACCAACATATAAAGCGTTATCGCCGTAATTCAAAGTATTATTTTCATATTTAAGAAAATTCCCATCAGTGTCTTTGGCAGCATATTCACCAAAAGTTGCGCTTGACCATTTTGCCGAATCACCAGTTGCTTTAACGTAAGGTGCAAAGCACATATAATTATTGTTATTAGCAATACGCGTCACATACATTTCGTATTCTATTTTATATTGTTTACCTGCTTCCAAAACAACCGGACTACCGTCTTCCTTTAACGGAATAATAGTTGGTATTCTCGTATTATTATCCATTGAGCGTATTCGCAAAGCGTCTTTGCCGCCAAATTCAGCAGCGGAAATTTCGTGTTTCCCTGTACTTTGCAACTGAAAAGCATCAAATTCATAACCTACTGATTCTGTATTTGGATTTTCATAATCCAAATACAACTTGTCAGCGCTGAAATCGAATTCGTAGTATTTATCGGTATTTACGACACCATCTGTTTCTGCTCTTGCCTCAATCTCCACGAAAGCCGTTAAATTGATTGCCGTAACCATCACTGCAATTATAAGCAAATACGCAATTATTCGTTTCACAATTTTAGTCATTTAAATTACCTCACAATTAGATTTTTTAGAAACTTCCACTATATTTTAACAGGCGAAATACCTGTAAATTCAATTTCACCGCATACGGTTTTCACAAAACCTTCAACCTGACAAGCAAGCATCGAATAACAATTTACTGCAGTTTGCACACGTGGAAAATATTGTCTATAAAAGTATGGTGAGCCAAAACTTGCTAAAATTAGTTTATCAAAGGCTCCGTCAGGTCCAAAGGAAGCGGCTATAGCACTTGCACGAATTCCCGTATAATCAATAAAACCAATCGGTCGGAAAGGTCGTGAAAAAGTCGCGCAAATTACAAAGTCGTTTTTATCAAAAAAATCTTGATCCGCTTTCTCGTTTTCCCGATAATCAACCTTAAACCCACGCTTTTCAAATTCCGTCTTTAGTGCCTTGGCATCATCAAAAGCAGGATTATGTTCACTAATGGCTATAATACCAATATTTTTGGTTTTTTTAGCATTTAACGGAAATGCCGAAAGTTTATCTTTGATAAGAGTAATACTTTTATTACTGCATTCTTCCTGAACAGACTTCACAAAACTTTTTTCTTCTTCTGTCATTTTTCTAAAACGTTGATAATTTTTATCCAAAAGTCCTAATTCTTCTTTAACCTTTAGAATTCTTGTCACAGCATCATCAAGGCGCGATATAGGTACGTCTCCGTCGAGGATTGCTTTTTTAAGATTTTCTCTATATTTTTCTGTTGGCCAAAGCATCATATCACAGCCTGCTTTAAAGGACTCTATTTCAGAAATCTCACGGCTATCGTACCAACCCTTAAATCCTCCCATACCGAGAGCATCAGTAACAACTATACCCTCAAAACCGAGTTCACCTTTAAGAAGGTCGGTTATTAGTGACTTGTTAAGGGTTGCAGGAAGCGGTAAAGAATCTTTTTCAATAAGTTGCTGTGGGAAATCAGGCAAAGTTATATGACCTGCCATAATTGACTTTACGCCCTTTTTTATAAAAGCCTTGTAGGTTTTTCCGTATGTTTTCCACCACTCCTCCATAGAAAGAGAATTTTCCGTAGTAACAATATGCTGATCTCTATAATCTACACCATCACCGGGGAAATGCTTTGCGCAAGCAGCAATGCCACCATCCTGCATACCGCGAATAACTTCAGGTAACATACTACAAGCAAGTTCGGTGTCATCGGTTAAACCTCTCACGTTTATAAGTGGATTTCTTCGGTTTAAATTCAGATCGCAAACGGGCGAAAAAGTCCAGTTAGCTCCGATATATCTTGCCTCAAGCGCAGTCGCTTTACCATAATTATAGGCTAGTTTTGGATCCCCTGTAGCGCCTAAAGCCATCATATACGGCAAAGGAGTCAGAGATTTCACCATGCTTCCGCAGCCGTTTTCGAAATCAGACGTTACGAGAGGCGGAATACAGCCTTCCGTATAAAGTTCATTGATATATCCTCTCAGTTCTTTAACGTTTCCATCTTCTGCGTCAGTAATAATCTGACCAAAGAAAAAAGCCGCACCTGGTGTGTAATCAATTTTTTTGTCTTTTTTCATTAAATATACAACAGTCTGATTTATTTTTTCTTCTAAAGATAACGTATTTATATCAATCATATTTCCACACTCGTTCTAACACAAAGGTATCTTTATGTTTTAGCTTACTTCACTTTGTCAAAAACTCTTACGTAATCAACAATAAACTCATCGTTTTCAACAATTTTATAATGAGGATTGTCTTTAACGTGTCCCGGTATATAGCCACGATAACCGTTAGGCTCTGTGCCGATAAGAATAAAGGTATCTGCGTGAGAGACAACCTCAGTGATTTTCCTTCCGTTCTGAACACCATCTATAAAGAAGGTATATCCGTCTTCCTCCCAAAGCAGTCCAAATACGTGCCAACCTTCTTTGAGTTTTTTCATACCCTTTATTCCCGAATATGCATGTTCGTGATAGGTCGTAGCAAACTGATGGTTTTTTCCGTAACCGCCGTAATGTATATAATGGGGAGAATAGTGGCCGCCTATAAACGACTCCATTATATCAACCTCAACACCTGCTTTTTTCTCGTCGATATGACAGCCTATGGTCGGAGACTGAAGCCAGAAAGCGCTCCACCAATTATCACCTTTTTGAAGTTTACAGCGACATTCATAATAACCAAATTTATGTTCAAATTTAGGCGTTTTAAGTTCTGCTATCGGCCATCTTTCAACGTCGCTTGGACGATCCATCCAGTTTTCACCTGTTTGGAGCTGACAAGAATAAAACTTTCCGTCTTTTTCAACAAGTTTAAAATGAATATTACTGTTTTCAAAAGAAAGCCCTTCATCTTCTATCCAACAAGGATGCTTTTTATGAAACATATGTTGTCTGAAATCCCATTTAGTTTTATCAAGGCAGTCGTCGTCAAATTCATCAGCCCAAACAAGCTTCCATTCACCATCGGGCAAAATAGATGGCTCGTGATTTTCCACTTTAAATTCTTTCATGATAAATACTCCTAATTAACGTTTTACAACATTTTTCAATAACTAAAGCGACCTTGCCTCTTTAATTTTATCGAGATGCAGTTTGGTCAAACGTGTAATTTCTGCATAATCTTCATTTTCAATAAGTTCTTTTTTAAGAATAGACGCACCCGTACCGAGAGCAACTGCACCGTTATTCAAAAATAGTTCAATGGTATCAGGATTAACACCACCCGTACAAATAAACGGAACGTGGGATATAGGAGCGGCAATATTTTTAAGGTAACCTATATCATCTTTTGTTATGGGGAAAAGCTTAACGTAATCAGCCCCTGCGTTATATGCGGTCATAATTTCACTTGGGGTAAAGGCGCCCGGTATAGAAAGCATTCCAAGCTCTTTTGTATATTTTATTACCTCAACATCGGTATTTGGAGCAAGTATAAAGCTTGCTCCTGCTTCCTTTGCGGCCTTAACCTGTGCCTTATTAAGAACAGTTCCCGCTCCAACTAAAATATCATCTCCCAAAGTCTCTCTTATTATTTTTATCTTTTCTGCCGTATCAGCAAGAGTATTTTTATCACTTTGATTAAAGGTGACCTCTATTACACGTGCACCGCCCTCATAAAGCGCCTTTGCAACCTTTTCGGTTTTTGCTTTGGGAATTCCTCTGAGAATTACTATTAGTTTTTGCTCGTCAATAAGGTTATTCATAAACTTTATCCTCTAATCCTTTGAAATAATAGAAGGTATCATTTTTTGGGCGAATATCAGTAACCGCACCTGTATAATGACGTAAATTTCTTGGAGTATAGGGGCGCTTTAATACTTCTTCAATGTTAACATCAATGCCAAGACCCGGCTTGTCGGGTATTTTAATATAACCGTCTTCAAAAACAACCTCTTCGTTAGTAATTTTCTTTCTGAAAGAGCCGTCGGTCAGCATAATTTCATGGATGCAGAAATTGGGAACGGTAGCGGCAAGCTGAAGAATAGCGGCATTAGAAATAGGGCCTGAAGGATTATGATAAGATACCATAATATGTTTTGCCTCGGCCATTGCAGCAATTTTTTTACCCTCCATAAGACCGCCCGTGTGGAAAACGTCGGGCTGCGCATAGTCTACCGCGTCTTTGGAGAACATTTCCTGGAAGGCATACTTGGTATAGCCTCTTTCACCTGCGGCAACCGGCACACGGGAATGTGCGCGAACGTAGGCGGTGGAATCTATATTATCGGGGACGCATGGTTCTTCCATGAACATAGGCTTAAACTGTTCTATTTCACGTGAAATTTCAATAGCGGTGGTAGGATTAAATCTACCGTGACACTCTATAAGCAAATCCACGTTATCCCCTACCGCTTCTCTTACAGCACCGATAATATCAACGCTTTTGTGAAGCTGTTCTCGGCTTATGGTCATATGAGCAGCACCAAAGGGATCCCACTTTAAAGCCTTTATTCCAAGCTCAGCGGTACGCTTTGCCTTTGCAGCAAATTCTTCGGGGGTGCGGGCGCCGACGAACCAAGCGTTTGCATACATTTTAACCTTATCGCGCATTTTACCGCCAAAAAGGTTGTAGGTAGGGGTATTAAAGAATTTTCCTGCAATATCCCAAAGGGCAATTTCAATACCGCTAATGGCAGACATTAAAACGGGTCCGCCCTTCCAATAAATATCGCGGTAAACCTCAAAGCACATTTTCTCGATTTCCAAAGGATTTCTTCCAACAATAAGTCGTTTAAGGTCAGCAACCATGCCCTCAAGAGCGTTTTCATTGGTTCCGAGGGAGGCTTCTCCCCAACCGTATAGACCCTCGTCGGTCTCAACCTTAATAAATGCCCAGTTTGTTCTGAAGGCATCTAAGGTATAAATTTTAACGTCGGTGATTTTCATAGTGTTATCCCTTTCATAGATTAAACAATTTCAAAAACTTTTTTATCGGTTAAAACCAGAGGATATTCCTTTATAGGCAATTTATATTCGTAATAACCATAACCCGAAAAGTTTGGTTTTCCCGCTTCAAATACTTCGCCACTCATTGGATCAATTAAAACGGGGCTTTCGAAAACATTTAAGACTGTTATGGTTGCATTATAGGTTATTTCTGTACGGTCTGACAGATTTGATGGATAGTAAAACGCATACAAGAGTATGCCATCCTTTTCAAAGGTCATCTTTTGGCAGGCGATCATATCTACGGGAGATTTTGAATCAATATCCACAAGCATAAAATCTTCGGTTGGCTTTATATCTCCGCTGAATATAGCCGAAAGATTGGTTATTGTTTCGTAAGATTTTTTCGGAGTGTAGGTAAGACCGTTTAAAATGCCGTGTGCAGCGACTTTCTTTACAACTTTGGAGGTTGTAGTATAAGAGCCTTCCCACATATCTGCCATTTGGAAGAAGGAACTGCGGGTTACACCGATGGAAGCGTCGATAAAATATCTGCGAAGCTGATACACCGCTTGGGCAATTTCGTCATCACAGCCCTCTTTTACCAGCCAATGACCCTCATACGTCCAGGAAGGATAGCCTGATTCTCCTTGCCAAAACTCAACATTTGTAAAGCCTTTGCTACTTAGCATTTTACGAACCTGCACGATTGACTCAGCAGTTCTATATTCGGGTACCCTTGTATATACGTGGTATGAAAAAACGTTTAAATATTCTTTTTTTACGGTATCAAAAAGGCTATTTAAAAATTTAAACGCATGGGCGCCCGCGACGTTGCAGACGAATTTTGCATCGGGCTGAACCGAGCGAATAACCTCTGCGGTGATATTGACAAATTTTCCATACTCTGCGCCATCAGGAACCGAAGGATACCAAAATGCCTTTGAGTTAGGTTCGTTCCAAATCTCGTAATATGTAACTCGATTTTTATAGCGACTAGCAATCTCAAACACGAAATTTTTCCACGCTTTTAAGGTTTCCTCGCCATAATAAAGAGGAACGCAACCAACACCGGTTGGATTAGGACAATCGGGCATATAAACCGGGTTTCCGTAGGTAACCGAAAGCCACGGAGTTACGCCCTGCTCACATAAATTGTCGATAACCGAGTCGAGCCAATCAAAGTTATATACACCCTTTTCTTTTTCACATCTGCTCCAACCGGTCTGACAACGCGCGTGTTTAATTCCCGTCTTTCCAAGCATTTCATAACATTTTTCAGGTTTGAATAGTTCTCTGTCCAAGCAACAAAAATCAATGCTAACGTATGATTTGTCAATTTCTTTAGAGGTATAAGTTTTTAGTTTTCCTATTTTGTTCATGTCTTCAATCCACCTTTATTTATACATTTCCTTATAAGGCAACAAGCAGTTAAGTATACCGGAATCTATCGTAAGTTCTGTTCCCGTAACGGTTTTTGAAAGGTCAGAGCCGAGATAGAACACACCGTTTGCGATGTCTTCTCCCGTACTTTCAATTTCCAAAGGCCAATTAGCGCGCTTTGCACTCTTTTGTTCTTCGGTAAATTTATCCCAGCGATTTGTTCTTATAGCACCTGCTATTATACAGTTGCTTCTGATTCCGTACTGCGCAAGTTCAATGGACATTGCTTTTGAAAGTGCATTTATACCACCCTTTGAAGCGGTATAAAGACTTCTACCGAAAATAGCCTGCTTTGAGTGAACCGAGCTTATAAATATAATAGAACCCTTACCCTGCTCTTTCATAATAAGAGCAGCTTGTTGAGCGCAGAAAAACGAGCCTTTTAAGTTAGTATCAACCACCGAGTCGAATTCTTCTTCTGTAATGGTTAAAAACTTCATATCTACACCGAGATTTGCCGCATTAGCGACAAATATATTAAGACCGCCGAAATCCTTTTTAATTTCCGCAAAAACAGATTTAACATTTTCATAATCTGTAATTTCAAGAACGTAGCCCTTTGTCTTAACACCGTATTTTTGGGAAAGTGACTTTTCTGCTTCTTTAATTTCACATTCCATTCGGCCGGATATTGCCACGTTATAGCCTTCTTTTGCGAATTTTTCCGCAATGGCATATCCCGTATTTTTAGTGCCTGCAGTTACAAAAACCGTACTCATAGTTATTTCAACTCCTCTAAAGTTATTTTATAACGCAAAACAATAAATAGGAATATATAAATCAAGCGTATACTTTGCAAATTCACGCATATTATTGACATTTATCTGTTTTTCGGTGTATAATTCACTCATATAAAGGTGGTGGTTGATTTGGAAATAAACGTTTCACTTCTCTTCGCAATGAGCTATGAACCAAGAAACAAAATAATGCGTGTAAACGGAAGACCGCAGCATACTTTTTTGTATATATCAAATGGCGAATACCGTTACACTTTTAATAAAGAAACCTTTACTGCTAAAAGCGGCGATTTAGTCTACGTTCCCAAGGGTGCTGTATACAGTTATGAAGTAATAAGTGAAAATACCTATTGCCATCAGGTAGAATTTGTCTTAGAGTCGTCGGCTTTTCCCGTGGCACTTTGTCCTCAAAAAATTATAGGCATAGATAACGCCGAAAAAAATCTTAAAGAGATAATTGAAAACCATGGTGTCAATAATACGACAAAGCATTTAAGGGCACTCGGAACACTTTATACCCTTTGTTCTTATATTCCTCTGAAAGAGGAAAAGCAGTTGGACGTTGACAGCAGAATCAGATCGGCGGTCGAATACATAGAGAGTCACTATGCTGAAAAATTTGACATTCAGACTCTTGCTGACCTTTGCTTTATGAGTCAGTCACAGCTCAGAAGATATTTTATAAATGAATATAAAATGTCTCCTATCACATACAAAAACCGCTACCGAATAGAAAAAGCCAAAATTATGCTTTTATATAACGTTGCGGACATTGGAGAAATAGCAGTAACACTTGGTTTTGACTCCATATATTCCTTCAGTAAAATCTTCAAACAATACGCCGGTATCACTCCTACACAGTTCGCAAAAAACAAAAGCAACTCCTAAGCAATTCAAAACTTAGGAGTTGCTTTTAATCTTCAATCCGAAGGAAATGCACCTGCGGTGATGCCATACACCCTGACGCGTGATGAGATACAAGGTCGGCTTGCCGACCTTGATGATATGCACCGCACTTCGTGCGGCGATGATATTCCAAGCCTGCGGCTTGGATAAAAAAAGAAGTAACTTTTGGTAAACAAAAGTTACTTCTTTTTTGGTGCGGATAATGGGACTTGAACCCATACGTCGTTCGACACACGCCCCTCAAACGTGCCTGTCTGCCTATTCCAGCACATCCGCATTTGCGACTTTATTATATTACCACAAGAGGTTTTATTTGTCAACCTTAATTTTTGCTTTTTTGAAAATTATTTTTTAAAAGTCAAAACCGCTTCTTTCGAAGCGGTTTTAAAGGTTTTAGTACATTCCGCCCTGTGCGGCTGCGGCAGCAGCGGCGGCCGCATTTGCGGCTGCAGCATCTTCCTTTTTATCAGCAACAAGGGTTTCGGTGGTAAGCACCATAGCGGCTACAGAAGCAGCATTTTGAAGCGCAGAACGGGTTACTCTCGTAGGGTCAACGATACCTGCTTCAAGCATATCCGTATATACCTCTTTATAAGCATCAAAGCCATAGTTAGGCTTGCCTGCGCTTACAATTTTGTCAACGATTACAGAGCCTTCAAGGCCTGCGTTAGCAGCAATTTGACGAATAGGAGCTTCGAGTGCCTTAAGAACAATGCACACACCTGTCTTTTCGTCACCATCGGTTGTATCAAGCAAAGCTTTTACAGAGCCAATAGCGTTAACAAGTGCAACACCGCCGCCTGCAACAATACCCTCGGCAACTGCGGCCTTGGTAGCGGAAAGAGCGTCCTCAATGCGAAGCTTCTTTTCCTTCATTTCAATTTCGGTAGCGGCGCCAACCTTAACAACGGCAACTCCGCCTGCAAGCTTAGCTAAGCGTTCCTGAAGCTTTTCTCTGTCGAAGTCAGAGGTAGTTGCCTCAAGCTGTGCCTTAATCTGACCGATTCTGTCACCGATAAGAGCCTTATCACCTGCACCGTCAACAATAACGGTGGTTTCCTTACCAACCTTAACCTGAGCGGCGCGTCCCAACATATTAATAGTGGTTTCCTTAAGGTCGAGTCCCAACTCTTCGGTAATTACCTCACCGCCTGTAAGAATAGCGATATCGCGAAGCATTTCCTTTCTTCTGTCACCGAAGCCGGGTGCCTTAACGCCTACGCAGGTGAAAACACCGCGAAGCTTGTTGATGATAAGGTTAGAAAGGGCGTCGCCTTCAATATCCTCGGCAATAATAACAAGCTTCTTGCCCGTTTGAACAATCTGCTCAAGTAACGGCAAAATTTCCTGAATAGAGGAAATCTTCTTATCAGTAATAAGAATAAGAGCATCATCAATAACAGCTTCCATTTTGTCGGTATCGGTAGCCATATAAGGTGTGATATAACCTCTGTCGAACTGCATACCCTCAACAACGTCGATATAGGTGTCGGCAGTTTTAGATTCCTCTACGGTAATAACTCCGTCAGCAGAAACCTTTTCCATAGCCTCGGCAATAAGACCGCCTATGGTTTCATCCCCTGCCGAAACGGTAGCAACACGAGCAATATCATCACTACAGGTAACCTTTTTAGAATTAGCAACAACAGTTTCAACGGCTGCGTCAACAGCCTTGGCAATACCCTTTTTAACAACCATAGGATTAGCGCCTGCGGCTACGTTTTTCATACCCTCGCAAATAAGAGCCTGAGCAAGAACGGTTGCTGTAGTAGTTCCGTCACCTGCTACGTCGTTGGTTTTAACAGATACTTCCTTAACAAGCTGGGCACCCATATTCTCAAAAGGATTATCAAGCTCGATATCCTTAGCAATGGTAACACCGTCGTTGGTGATAAGGGGTGCGCCGTACTTTTTATCAAGAACTACGTTTCTACCCTTAGGACCTAAAGTAACCTTAACGGCATTTGCAAGCTGGTCAACACCTGCCTGTAATGCCTTTCTGGCTTCTTCGCCGAAAATAATTTCTTTAGCCATAATAATATCTCCTTACCTTATTCTACAATAGCTAATATATCAGAAAGAGCAACAATGCTGTACTCTTCGCCTTCGAGCTTAACCTCGGTACCCGAATACTTAGCAACAAGCACCTTGTCGCCAACCTTAACGGTCATAGGAATAAGATTACCGTTCTTATCGTATGCTCCGGGACCTACCGCAATAACCTCAGCAACCTGAGGCTTCTCCTTTGCGGCGGCAGTAAGAATAATACCGCTTTTAGTAGTTTCCTCTGCTTCGGTAAGGCGAGTAACCACTTTATCGGCCAAAGGCTTAATAGTCATAATATATACCTCCAATATAATAATAAACAATACGTAAGCGCCGTAAAATTTATGCGCTAAAGTATATTGTAACCAAAATTTCCCAAAATTCAAGTATGTAGCCTTGATATTTTCAATTTATTAACAAATTTTTATAAACAGATGCAGGAATAAGAAACTTAACTCCACTCTTTATAATACTGAAATCCATTTCGGTTGCTTCAAAAATTTCGCCGTCAAGGTTAATCGGTACGGGAATACTGCTTTTTACCGAAAAGCTTTGACACGTTTTCTTATGTACAAAGCTAAGGTTATCCACCTCACCCTTTTTATATTTACCTATAAAGCGCAGAATTTTCAGCTTGCTGATTTTTTCAACTATAGTGAAATTCAATTCACCGTCAAAGGGCACGGCATTGGGAGCGGCAAGATAACCACCGCCGTATGCAGGACCGTTGGCAACAACTGCAAACAAACAATCCTTATCTCCTAAATTTTCGCCGTCTGCAACAAGGCTTAATCTGCAGCCGATTTTTCCCAAAAAGCATTTTACAATAGCAAGATTGTACGCCATAGAGCCGTTTATTAAGGGCAAACGTCTAAAGCTATCCATATATTTAGCAACTATAGCATCCATACCTGCAGAGCAACCGTTTAAACAGTAATACTCCCCTGCCTTTATTACGTCCATTTTCACGGGTTTGCCGTTAATTTGGTCGTTGATATCACGAAAAGCCGACTTCTTTTCTTTTGGAAAAAATTTTAAAAAGTCGTTAGCAGAGCCAATGGGTATTACTGCAAGAGTTACGTTATCATAACCCATTACACCGTTAAGGGCTTCAAAAACGGTACCCTCCCCACCTGCAAGAAAAACGGTAACCTCGTCACCTTTTTGGGCATGCTCTCTGGCGAAACGCTGTGCATCACCCTGAGCGGTAGTGATTTGAACGGAATATTCAAGCTTATGCTCGGAGCAGTACTCAGCAAGCTCGATACCAAGCTCGCGGATTGCCTTTCCTTTTCCTGCTGCAGGGTTAATAATAAAAGCATACCTCATTTTTTTCACCTCTGTTTAAAATACATAAACAACTGACATTTTATCATACCGTTATAAAGCTTGCGGCGCTTATCGGACCCGCGGCCGAAAAACTTTTCAAACTCATCATGAGGACTGATTATAAAATATTTCTGACCGTCACCGTTATTAAAGCGCTGACCCATTACCCTGTACAGCTCTTCAGCCGCACATACATCAAGCAGTCTTTCACCGTAAGGCGGATTGGCAAGCACAAGACAGCGTTCATTCGGTACGCTAAAATCCCTGACGTCGGCAACACTCGCGCGAACGTATTTATCAACACCTGCATACTTAGCGTTACGCAGCGTAAGCTCAACTGCCACAGGGTCAATATCAAAGCCGGTGGCAGAAAAGTCTATATTGGTCAAAATTTTCGATTGAGCAAGGCTTCTTTCTTCTTGCCAAACCTTATCGCCAATAAACGGGAAACGCTCAGCCGCAAAGTTTCGGCGCAAACCGGGCGCCATTTTTTTAGCCATCATAGCCGCTTCAATAAGTAAAGTACCCGAACCGCAAAAAGGGTCGAAGCAAGTAGTATCGGGGAAAATACGCGCCATATCGCAAATCGCAGCCGCTAAGGTTTCCTTTAAGGGCGCCGCATTGGAATTTCTTCTATAGCCGCGCTTGTGAAGACCCTCACCCGAAGTATCTATCATCATTGTCACTCGGTTTTTATGAATGGAAAAGCGTATACGATATTCAGTAGCAGTTTCATCAAACCAGGATATTCCGTATTTAGACTTCAGTCGTTCAACAACAGCCTTTTTAATAATAGACTGACAGTCGGGAATGCTGGATAACTGCGAATTAATGCTCCAGCCGTTTACAGGGAATGCATCCTCCTTACCTATAAAATCCTCCCAAGGTAAAGCCTTTACACCGTCAAAAAGCTCAGTAAAGGTTAACGCATCAAACTCACCCACATTAATAAGAATGCGCTCGGCAAAACGGGAATTAATATTAGCCCTTGCAAGCATATTTTCATCACCGCTAAGCAATACTCTGCCATTTTCCGCCAAAACGTCGGTAAAGCCCATTCTTTTAAATTCATCTGCGGCAATACCCTCAATACCAAAAAGGCAGGGCGCCACTAATTTTATATTACTCATTTTTTCTCCTTAAGCTTAAATTACCACCGTTTCGTGCCTTGTAACGTGGCAACCTATGTTAACGGCAACGGGAAGTCCCGCAATATGGGTAGGTGCGGCTTCAACATTCACGTAAAGAGCCGTTGTATCACCGCCAAAGCCCTGTGGTCCGATACCGAGCTTATTAATTTTTTCAAGAAGCTCGTTTTCCATTTCACTGTAAAACACGTCAGGATTTCTTTTATCTGCCGACCTGCAAAGCGCTTTTTTGGAAAGCAGAGCGCATTGTTCAAAGTCACCGCCGATACCTACACCAACAACCATAGGAGGACACGGGTTCGAGGCGGCCGCCTTTACAATTTCAAGCACTGCATTTATAACTCCGTCTCTGCCGTGAGCAGGAGTAAGCATTTTAATCTTACTCATATTTTCACTACCGAAGCCTTTGGGAGCAACGGTAATTTCAACCTTATCCCCTGCTACTATCTCGGTATGAATAACGGCAGGAGTATTATCATCTGTATTAACACGGCGCAAGGGATCAGAAACAACCGATTTGCGCAAAAGGCCTTCGGTATAACCAATTTTAACACCCTCGTTAACTGCATCGTATAAAGGACCGTCGGTAAAATGCACCTCTTGGCCTATTTTAAGAAAAACCACCGCCATACCGGTATCCTGACAAACCGGAATACATAGCTCCTTAGCAACGGCAATGTTTTCTTTAATATCCGAAAGCACACCGCAGGCTGTAGGATTGGTTTCCTTTTCTTTAAATTCGGCAATTTTATTAATAAGCGATGAAGGAAGAACACGGTTAGCACTGATACACAGCCTTGCAACCGTATCTCTTATTACGCTTACCGAAAGCTCTCTCACCTTTATCATCCTTTCAGTAAAAAAGGCAGACTAACAGTCTGCCTAAAAAGCTACTTTACTCCGGCACCGCGTTTAGAACGACGTGTCTCAGGGTTTTTACGTTTTAAGTCGGAAAACTTTTCATCACTGGTTTGCTTAAAACGATTCATCATTTCCTCGAAGGAAGCAGGCTCCTGCTTTTTGGGAGCCCAAGTATAGGAAGAATCAATCTTAGCGGGTTCACGAGCAGGAGCGCCTTGTTTCTTTTCAAAGCGTTCCTTCTTCGGCTCCTCTTGAGCACGCTTAATGCTAAGGCTTATCTTACCGTCGTCACCAACGCTTAACACCTTCATTTTAACGACGTCGTTTTCCTTAACAAATTCACGGATATCGGTAACGTAGCTGCGCGCTACCTCCGAAATATGTACCATTCCGCTTTTATTATCACCTAAATCAACAAACACACCAAAGTTTGTAATACCGGTGATTTTTCCCTCAACAATTTGTCCTACCTCGATTTGCATAAACTATGCGGTTCCCCCTTAAATTTTTGTTTTAACTTCCGGAAACGTCTATATAAACCTGCTCGTCCGCGAACACGTAGCCCAGCCTGTCACGAGCGGCTTTTTCAATAATTTTGGCTTCGTTACCATCTGATAACAATTCTTTATATTCATCAATTTTTCTTTCGGTTTCGCTGATTTGATTTCTGTAATCCTCAAGGCGCTGTCTGCCATCGTTCAGCTCACCCCAAAGAGTAGAAAGCGAAAAAACAAGATATATGGAAACACACAAAACCAAAACTCTTAAAAGTATGCTTTTCTCCTTGCGTTTTTTCATAATGCTATTCTCCAAAATAAAAAATTGTACACCATAAGTATACAACATTTACCGTCAAGGTTTCAAGAGTTTTTTCGCTGAACTTTACCTTTTTTAACGATTTTTTCTATTTTTTTTAATACTTTTCCCTGTTTTAGCTCCAAAAAAGCTCCAAAACGCTGAAACGCTTTATTTAAATTGCCGTTAACCACCTTAAAAAAGCTTATTATTTTAACAAAAAATCGTACAATAAAACGTGATAAGGTTATTCTGTATATAAAAAAGCCTAACGCTTCACCGACAAGAATAAAACCTCTGATTTCTCCGTTACACCTTGCCATTAAAAGCATAAAGGTAATAAAAGCAAATATTAAATAATTTGCAACGTCAATTAAAAAGACAACACCGGCAGAAAAACGGAAAACTTTATTTTCAGCTCTGAACACATCGGCGCAAACAGCCCAAACAACGCCTACCGCTACGGCGTATAAAAAGGAAATAATTTGCTGTGTAATACTAATTTCCCACATACTATTTAAATAATCTCCCGATAATACCGCCCTTTTGTGAGTCTTCGTTCAAATAAACAAGAGCGTGCAGCTTTCCTTCAACTATTAAATCGCCGCTATTCTGTACAAAGCTTTCAATGCGCAGATTTTCCCCTCTGATTACAGCTTTTCCCATAACCGTTATTACGGAAATGGCTTCCTCTTCAAAGCTTAAAATATCCTTAACCCCCGAAAAGGATAATCTTTTTCTGTCCTCCATAATTAACGAATGATGCATACCGTTTTCAGACTCAACCATAAAAAAACCACCCTTCACAACAATATATTGCGAAGAGCGGAGGTTTATGCCGCAAGGCTAATTAATTATTTTGTAAAGGGTGGCCGCATCGTCCTTTTTAACAGCTTCGGCAACCGATATAACCTCAGCCTTTACGGTTCTTGCGCCAAACGCAATTTCTATTACGTCGCCAACCTTAACGTCATAGGAAGCGCGGGCCGCCTTACCGTTAACAATAACTCTACCTGCATCGCAGGCTTCGTTTGCAACGGTTCTGCGTTTAATAATACGCGCAACCTTTAGATATTTATCAAGTCTCATAAAATACTCCATAAAAAACCGAGCCACCCGATTAAGGGTGGCATCTGATTTATTAGATAGCGTCTTTGAATGCTTTGCCTGCTTTGAAAACAGGAGCCTTAGAAGCAGCGATTTCAATCTTCTCTTTGGTCTTAGGATTGATACCGGTTCTTGCAGCGCGCTCACGTACTTCGAAAGTACCGAAGCCAACTAAAGCAACCTTTTCGCCTGCCTTGAGTTCAGCAGCAACGGTTTCGATGAAAGCAGCAAGAGCCTTGTCTGCATCCTTCTTTGCGATACCGGCCTTGTCAGCGATAGCAGCAATGAGTTCAGTTTTGTTCATTTTTTTCGACCTCCATTTTTTATATTTTCAACAGTATTATAGCATAATAACTGTGTGAAATCAATCTTTCTTTACATTTTCCCAGTATTCGTTAAGCTTTTCGGGCGATAATTCCTTCATATCAAAGCCATCGGCAATAATTCTTTCCTCAGCTTTGTCAAAACGATTTGTGAATTTTGAGGTTGCTTTATAAAGAGCCTCCTCACAGTCAACACCCAAAAGCCTGCCTACGTTAACCACCGAGAAAAGCAGGTCACCGATTTCTTCGGTAAGACGCTCCTTATTATCAACGGTGAGCAGTTCTTCAACCTCGGCCGTCTCCTCCTTAATTTTCATAAAGGCAGATAAAACGGAATCAAAATCGTATCCTGCTTTCGAAGCGCGCTTTTGCACCTTTTGAGCGCGAAGCAATGCAGGGAAAGCGGCAGGAACACTGCGTAAAGTATCGGAATAGGTAGATTGAGACTTTTCAACCCTTTTAAGCTTTTCCCAATTATCCAGCACCTTTTCAGCGGTGTCTGCCTCTACGTCTCCAAAAACGTGAGGATGACGGTAAACAAGCTTTTTTGACACGCCGTCTACAACGTCGGAAAAATCAAAACGGTTTTCCTCTTCCGCCATTATTGCGTGAAAGACTACCTGCATAAGCACGTCGCCTAATTCCTCACACATATCGGCGGTATTGTCGCGGTCAATGGCATCTACAACCTCATAGGTTTCCTCTAAAAAATTATTACGTATTGAAGCGTGGGTCTGTTCCCTGTCCCAAGGGCAACCTTCGGGAGCCCTGAGCATACGCATAATTTGGAGAAATTGTTCCATTGAATATTTTCCCGAAATACAATCTACATTTATATTTACCATATTTTCACCTAAAAATCAATAGAAATTTTAAAAAAACTGTTAAAAAAGCACTTAAAACTCGTTTTTTTCATCTTTTATTTAATAAAATGCAATTTTTCAAGCACTTTTGCTATTGCTTTTCCCTTTGGGAAACCTTCTATATCTTCTTTGGTTAAGGTTTTAATAGCAAACAGTACTATAAAGTAAACTACAACAGCGGCAATTACGCTAAGTGCAGTTGCAATAAGATTACCTAATTCCAAATACGAGCAAAGCATAGATACTCCTACTGCCGCCGCACCACAGCAAAGAGCTGAAATAAGTGGTTTTACCAGCACGGCAACAAAATTGAATTTAACGCCCGTATATTTTATAAGGCAATACATATTAGAAGCAAAAATATACACGTAGCAAAGCGTAGTGCCGATAGGCGCACCCATAATATTAAGCTCGGGTCTGCCCACCAAAATAAAGTTAACAATTATTTTAAGCACGGCACCAATAGCAATATTTCTTACGGGAAGCATAGGCTTACCTATTGCCTGCAGCATATTGGTCATAGGCACGCTGAGTCCCGAAAAAACTGCGGCAACTCCCAGCATACGAAGCAGCGGAGAGCCGATTTCAACCGGAGCAATGCCATCGTAAAGAAGTCCCATTACGTTGGGTGCAATAGCGCAAAGCCCTATACCTGCAGGAATAGCAATAACAGCCGTTGTACGCATAATGGTTTCCATAGTCTTTTTAACTGCAGGCATATTTTTCTCTACCCAAACGGTAGTAAGAAAGGGTACCGAGCCAATACCCAATGTAGCGGTTAAGGTGGGGATAAGATTATAAAGCACGTATGCCTCTCCTCTTATACCGTAAAGGAAGGTGGGCATATTGGAAGCCGTCAGCGCTTCCCTGTTTAAGGCAGCAGCAGAAGCGTTATAGTCGGCAACCGAGCTTGCATACATATTGGACACGAAATCAAAAGAGCTTTCCATAACGTTTTTAAGCTGCCACTTAACCATAAAGGTATCAATAAACAAAGTAATGTTATTTGCAAGGGAGCTGAGAGCAACAGGAATCGCAATAACTAAAAGAGCCTTTAGCAATGCCTTTCCCGTCCTTGCGGCGGGAGAAGCCTCAAGCTCATCCTTATTTATGGGGTCACCTACTATTTTATGCCTTAAAACAAGATAAGCGGCAGCGGCAATAGTGCCAACCATTATGCCTGCCAGAGCACCTGCGGCGGCATAGGCAACGTTGCCCGTAATTTTAAGAACAACAAAAGCAAAGGAAAAGCCTAAAATCAGCTTACCTAATGCCTCTATAATATCGGAAACAGCGGTGGGATACATATTGTGCATACCCTCGTAGTATCCGCGATAAGCCGACATATAGCTGCAGAAAAGAATAGTAGGAGCAATCATTGCAACACAAATACCAACGTTAAATGCGTCAGACTTTGTATTTGTGGTCATTAATGCATAAGGAGCAATAGCGGCAAGCATTATTATAAAGCCTGTCAGTCCCGTAACCAAAAAGGCACGCTTAGCTATTATTAAGGTTTTTCGCGCATCCTTCAATCTACCCTCCGCAACACTTGCGGCGGTAAGACGCGATACGGCTATAGGAAGTCCCGCCATTGAAAGAGCGTAAATGGGCAAGAACAAATCGTAAGCCGAAGAAAAATAGCCGAAGCCCAAATCACCGATAAGTCGCTGAAGCGGGATTTTGAAAATTGCACCGATAACCTTAACTATAATGGTTGAAGCAAGCAAAATTACCGCGCCGCGTTCAAAATTCTGTTCTTTAGTTCTTTTACTCATACCTATTTCCTTTCCGACAATTTTTGAATAAGAGCGAGTAAACCGTCAACAGGCTCAATATCACCGCTATACGCGACCGAAGCATAGGAATCCTTTGCATCGTTACCCGCATCGTCGGAAATTTGCCTAATAGATGCAAATCGCATACCCGTTTGATAACAAACCGAAGCAATTGCCGCCGTTTCCATATCGCAGGATACGGCACCGAATTGGTTTTTCATTTTATTTCTTAAATCGTCGTTACTGATAAAACAGTCACCGCTGACTGCAAGGCCTTTTTTGGCGGTTGGATATATTTCACCTAATAAAGCCATTAGCTCTTCATCGGCATTATAAATATATTCCTGAGCAGGCTTTTCGCAAGGCCTATAGCCAAGACAGGTAAGGTCGAAATCGTGCTCCAAAAAACGGTCGCTGATAACAACATCGCCCTTTTTAACACCGCTTATTCCGCCTGAGTAGCCGTAATTAAGAATAACGTTACAGCCTTTCGAATAAAGATACATAGCCGCCGCAGCAGCATTCACCTTACCTATTCCGCAATGTAAAACCAAGGCCTTTATATCGCCTGCAACGAAGCTATAGCCATCCCTTCCAAAATAATCGACAGCTTCCCTTTTACCTATTTTTTCAACCAAAGGATTAAATTCTCCGTCGTCAGCTACTATAATTCCAATTTGCATACTCATAATATTTCCTCTTTTTCGTTTTAAAGCTATTATTATAACAACGTCAATTAATAGGATATTTATTATAAAACGCTTCTATACCGTTTTTTCTGTCCATAAGTTCATTAAATCGGCTAATATATTCATAAGGATATTTAAAATTAAAAATTCGTTCAATATAATCGCCGCCCGGCTCTCGCATTTTTGTAACGGCCGAAGCACCGCACGCAAGAATCGTATGAGTTTCGTCCATTATGTAAACGTTATAAAGACATTCCCTGTTAATTTTTGCATATCCAACGTTTTCAAGGTTGCCTACGGTTTTGCTTTGACGGTACATATAGTATGGAAGAATACCGTTTTTTGTAAGCGTTTCTCTTGCATAAGTAACCATTTTATCAGCAACCCTGCCAACCTCGATTTCGGGGAAATCACCCGAAACGTTCATACGCGACGAGCGCTTCATAGAAAGCGAATGCACCGTAACGCTTTCCGGATCAAGAGCAAGAATTTTACCAAGGGTATCCTTAAAGGCTTCAAGGGTATCACCGGGAAGGCCTGCTATAAGGTCCATATTAATATTGTCAAACCCAATTTTACGAGCCAATTTAAAGGCTTCAACCGTCTGCTCAGCCGTATGCGCGCGTCCGATTACCTTTAGCACTTGGTTGCTCATACTCTGCGGATTAATGCTTATTCTGTCAACACCGCAATTTTTAAGCGCAAGCAGTTTTTCTTCGGTTATTGTATCGGGGCGACCTGCCTCTACGGTAAATTCCCTTATAAAGGAAAAATCAAAGCATTCCTTTACCAAAGAAAGCACCCTTGTAAGCTGTTGTGCCGAAAGAGTTGTGGGAGTACCGCCGCCCATATAAACAGTTTCAAGCCTTAAGTTAAGCCTTTTTGCAATCAGCGCCGTTTCCTTTATTTCTCTGCACAAATACTCAACGTATTCGGGAATAAGCTTTTCCGCCTTTTCAACGGCGTGTGAGACAAAGGAGCAATACGAGCACCTTGTGGGGCAAAAAGGAATCGATATATAAAGACTGAAGGAGGATTTTTCGGACAGTGAAATTATCTTTTCCTCTCCCATATGGGTTTCCTCGCAAAGGGAGATTTTTTCATCCTGCACGTAAAACTCGTTTTTGAAATATTCCTTGGCGGCCGCTTGGCTCCCGAGCTCTCTGACAACAGCAGAATAAAGACGCGCGGGTCTTATTCCCGTAACTATTCCCCATTTTGGAGCGTAGTCGGTCACTTCGGCAAAGCATTTAAAAAGCAATGCCGCAATCTGCCTTTCGGCTTCTCTGTCGTCAAAATTTAAGGGGAGCTCTCCCCTTTTTTCACAAAAGCTGTTTTCGGTTTTTACGCTTGCATATAAGCTTCTGCCGTCAACCCACGTAACAGCAACGTTTATACCGTCAATTAAAGCATCTAAAACCTCAATTTTTTCAAATGGGAGAAAAAGTCGGCACAGCTTTTCGGTTTCATAACGAAAGTCGTGTCCAATACAGCATAGCTTCATTATAAAATTTCCTTTATATAGGGATTATAAGTTCTTTCAAAGGACAGCCTTGTAGCAGGTCCATGACCGGGATAAACATCGTAATCGCCGTTGATTTCACAAAGGCGCTTTAGGGTAGCGTTCTGCTCGCTTTTATCTCCGCCTATAAAATCGGTTCTGCCGACGCTCATTCTGAAAAGAGTGTCGCCGCTGAACATCCAATCGCCTACAATAAAGCACACGCTTCCCTTGCTGTGCCCCGGTGTATGCATAACCTTAGCCTTAATATCACCTATAGTAATTTCATCATTATCCTCTAATAAACAGTCGCCTTCAACAGGCTCACAGTTAATGCAAAATCTTTCGGAAAGGTTAAGCTCGGGATTTATTAAGCCTTCGGCATCGGCCGCACCAACGTATACCTTACAGCCCGAAAGCCTTTTAACCTCGGCCGCACCCATAATATGGTCAAAGTGGCTATGTGTTAAAAGCAAAGCAATTTCCTTATTTGCGTTTTCCTTTATAAACAGCTTAATCTCGTCTGTCATTTGCGCAGGATCAATGATAATTGCGCCCATATCCGACTCCAAAAGGTAGGTATTAACGTCCATAAACGGGGTATTAACGGTTATAAGCTTCATATCTTTTTTCTCCAAATTTCGGTATCAAGAACAATTGTAACGGGACCGTCGTTAACAAGCTCCACCTTCATATCGGCGCCAAAGCTTCCTTTTTCAACCCTTTTAACACCATTTTCGCAAAGCAAATCACAAAAACGCTCATATTCTCGGTTGGCTTCATTAGGTGTTTTAGCAGGAGTAAAGGAAGGACGGTTGCCTTTTTTCGTATCGGCACACAAGGTAAAGTTAGATACCACAAGAACGTCACCGTCAATATCAAGCACCGACAAATTCATTTTATCATCCGCATCACAAAAGATTCTAAGATTGGCGGTTTTCTTCGCAAGAATTTCGGTATCCTCGGTAACATCTTCCTCGAAGACACCAAGTAAAACCAAAAGCCCTTTATCAATTTCACCTATAACAGTGCCGTCTACCGAAACACTTGCACTGCTTACTCTTTGAATTACTGCTCTCATAACTTTCCTACTGGTTAATTCTTTCTACGCTGAATACACCTTGAATTTTTTCAAGGCGGCTTATTATATTTTTAAGATGCTCAACACCTTCGGTGCTAACAGTTATCAGCGTTGCACTGTTACCGTTTTTGGTAGGTCGAGCGTTAATACTGTGAAGCGCCACGCGCATATTAACAAGCGCCTGAGAAATATCGAGAATAAGGCCTTGACGGTCAATTGCCGATATTTGAAGGGACGCGAGGAAGGACGTCGGACGATTGTCGGCCCAATATGCAGAAATCCATCTATCAGGTTCTGCCGCCTCGCTGATGCTCTTAGGCACGTTTATACAGTCGCGCTTATGAATAGATACACCGTGACCGCGTGTTATAAAGCCGATAATATCATCACCGGGAAGCGGTGCACAGCATTTTGAAAACTTAATAAGACAGTTGTCAATACCTTCAACAATTACACCATCAGTAGCTTTTGAAGCACGGTGAGGAGTAATCTCGGGAGCAGACAGTTGAACTTTATTTTGTTTTGTCAGTCGCGTAAAGCTTTCTTTAATATTAGGCAGTATTCTTGCAAGAACAACTCCGCCGTAGCCTATAGCGGCATATAATTCCTCGGTGTTTTCAAGACGCTGACGGCGAGCAATATCGGACAGAAAATCCTTATACTGCTTTTCGTCATCAAATGCAATTCCGTTACGCTTAAACTCACGCTCAAGCTCTGCCTTACCGCTTTCAATATTTTCGGCACGTTTTTCTTTTTTAAACCATCCACGTATTTTAGATTTCGCCTGATTGGTAACTGCAATATTCATCCAATCTCGGCTTGGGCCGTGCCCTGCCTGATTGGTAGTAAGAATTTCGATAATTTCACCCGTTTTTATCACGTGGTTAATAGGTACTATTCTACCGTCCACCTTTGCACCAACCATTTTAATACCAACAGCAGAGTGAATAGCAAAGGCAAAGTCAACAACCGTAGCTCCGACAGGCAGGTTTATAACGTCACCTCGGGGGGTAACGGCAAAAACGTCATCCTGAGCAAGGTCAACCTTAATACTTCTGATAATTTCGGAAGCATCACCCGAATCGTTTTGCGATTCAAGAATTTGTCTTATCCAGGCAAGCTGCTGCTCCATACCGGCATCACTGCCGTGAACGCCCGCCTTATACTTCCAATGCGCGGCAATTCCGTATTCTGCTGTTTCGTGCATTTCAAAGGTACGAATTTGAATCTCAAAGGGTACGCCCTCTCTGCCTATAACCGTAGTATGAAGAGACTGATACATATTAGGCTTAGGTGTGGAAATGTAGTCCTTAAACCTATTGGGTATAGGACGGAAAAGGTCGTGCATAATACCAAGAATATTATAGCAGTTAGCCACTGTATCGGTAATAATACGAACGGCATAAATGTCGTATATTTCCTCAAAGCTTTTACCCTGTACGAACATTTTTCTGTAAATACCGTTTATTGATTTAACTCGGCTTTGGAATTCGGTTTTTACGTCAGGCATCTCCGCCTTCAGCCGCTCATCAATTTTTTCCTTAACCGATTCAAGCATTTCGGAACGGTATTTGTTATTACCATTTAAAAGAGATTCGATTTCGCGATAAGCAATGGGGTCAAGATGAGCAATGGAAATATCCTCTAATTCCTCTTTTATAGCTCTGATACCAAGTCTATGAGCAATGGGTGCATACACCTCTAAGGTTTCAAGGGCTTTATCCCTGCGTTTTTGCTGAGGCATATAATCAATGGTACGCATATTATGAAGACGGTCGGCAAGCTTTATAAGAATAACCCTAATATCCTTACCCATTGCAATAAGCATTTTTCTAATGCTTTCTGCCTGCTGTTCTTCTTTTGATACGAAAGACAAACGACCTATTTTGGTAACGCCGTCTACAATAAGCGCAACCTCGGCGCCAAACGCTTTACTTACATCTTCAAGAGAGGTATCGGTATCCTCAACTGTATCGTGAAGTAACGCCGCGCATACCGACTCACTGTCGAGACCAAGCTGAGCAACTATTTTTGCAACACGAACGGGATGAATGAAATATTCTTCCTTTGATTGTCGAAGCTGTCCCTTGTGTACCGTGACACAAAACTCAAACGCCTTTTTAATAAGGTCGTAATCGAATTCAATGTTTTGACTTTCCAAAAATTCCTTAAAAAGCTCGTATTCTTTTTCATATACGCTATCCATTACTTCTCACCCCCTGACACGGCGAAGCACCGCTGAATCGTCAAGATTTACCCTGCCGCCCGAAATACTGACGGCCAGATAATCGGTTTCGCCCTTTATTCTTTCAATTAAACCAAGTTCAACAAATACGTCGATAATTATTTTTACCTTTGCAAGGCCCAATTCATTCATAAATCTTTGCTCTACCGAAATTACAGAAGCTTTTTCGTGTTTAATATATTTATAAACCATACCGCATTCCTCCCTTGTGGGAGCGATACTGCTGTAATCATCGGGTACAAGTGAACAAAAATCATCGTAAATTGCTATTTCTTTTGCAAGAAGCGTATCGTTAATACCCGCTAAACGGTAGTCCTTTATTATTATAGACAAATATTCCTTACCGTTATAAAGGTTAGTATCAAGACCTACGGCAAGGTCGAGTATATCGCCCTTTTTAAAAGGAAACGCGCCCTCGCTGCAGGAAAACAGCATTGCTTGAAACGAAATTGGCCCTTTTATAAAGGAAAGCTTTAGGTGCTTTCCGCCTCCTACCGCCGTTATTTTTTCAAGCTCTGCGCCAAAAATACCGAATACAGGAACGCTGTTTCCCGTACCGTAAGGTTGTAAAACCGACAGAGCTTCAACAATGTCAAGAGAAAGCGCGGCAGGATTAAGCTTACAATCAAGCTTAAGCACAGGCACGACACTATCCACCGTATGAGCGTAGGAATTGACGGCACTGCGGAAAATATTAATATTCTCTTTTTTAAGCGTCATACCTGCAGCAAGTGAATGGCCGCCGAATTTTTCGGTATATTCCCTTGCACTGTTTATACAGTCGTAAAGGGAAAAGCCTTCAATACTTCTGCCCGAGCCGTGAGCTAAATCGCCGTCAATACTAAGCACTATGGTAGGCTTGCAGTAATACTCGCATATTTTTGAAGCAACTATTCCGACTATTCCGTGATGCCAATTTTCCCCTGCTACAACAATAACTCTGTCACGGTACAGAGACTCCTTTTCTATAATATCCGAAGCGGCATCGAAAATTTCCTTTTCAATTTGCTGTCGCTTCAAATTATCCGCAGCGATTTCCTCGGCAAGCCTTAAGGCTTCGCCCTCATTGCTTGTTGTAAGAAGCTGTAGCGCGCGGTCTGCGCTTCCCATTCTGCCGGCCGCATTAATACGCGGCACAAGGCCGAAGGAAACTCTTGTTGCAGAAAAAGCGGCATTATCAAGCCCTGACACCTGCATAAGTGCGGCAATACCGCAACGTTTATTTTCAGTTATGCTTAACAAACCCGCCTTAACAAAGGAACGGTTCACGCTAATCAGCGGCATAACGTCGCCTATTGTACCAACAGCAACAAGGTCGCCGTATTCATTAATCATTTCTTCAGGCTCTGCGCCCTCAAGAGCACAAATAAGATTAAAGGCAACACCAACACCGCAAATATCCTTAAATTCACTGTAATCATCAATTCTGTGCGGGTCAACAACGGCAACGGCATTAGGTAATACTTCGGGCGGCAAATGGTGGTCGGTAACCACTACCCTTACACCCAAAGAATTAGCAAGGTCGATTTCCTCTATACAGGAAATGCCGTTATCTACGGTAATAATAAGAGATACACCCTTACCGTAAAGCTCACGCACACCGTTTTCATTCATACCGTAGCCTTCGGTAAATCTATCGGGAATACGACAAATAACCCTTGCCCCTCTGCCCGTTAAATAATTATATAAAAGAGCCGTAGCGGTTACACCGTCGCAGTCGTAGTCACCGTAAACGGCAATAAGCTCGTCTTTTTCGATAGCTTCATTAATGCAGGCAACAGCCTTTTCCATATCGGTAAAGGAAAAAGGATCGGAAAACATTAAATCATCCGACAAAAATTCATCAAGAACGGCAGGGTCGTCATAGCCACGTGAAGCGGCAATCATAGCCACAAAGGGATCAATATCACATTCGTTTGCCAATTCCTTGGCCAGCTCTTTGTTTATTTGAGCAACTTCCCATTTTTTCATAATTGCCACCTCCTTAAACCAAACACTAACCCAAGATAATATAATTATATATATTTTATCATAATAACCTTATGTTTGCAATAAAAAAGTAGAAGAGCCGAGAGAAAAAACTCTCGGCTCTTCTTAACAAAAAACATATTATGTTAAATCACTTTTTTAAAGCAAGTGCGGCCTTTGCCTTTTCGGCAATATCCTTTCCTCTTAAACCGTAAAGGTCTAAAAGGTCGTTAGCGGCGCCCGACTGACCGAAGCGGTCGTAAACACCAAGCTTAACAACGGGAACAGGATAGATTTCGCTTAAGTATTCGCTTACGGCAGAGCCTAAGCCACCTATTACGGAATGCTCCTCGGCGGTAACAATAGCGCCTGTTTCCTTAGCGGCTTTGAGCACGATTTCGGTATCAAGAGGCTTAATGGTAGCCATATTGATTATACGCGCGTTAATTCCCTGCTCTTTAAGAATATCATAAGCAATAAGCGCTTCGGCAACCATAAGGCCCGTAGCAATAACGGTAACATCGTTGCCCTCTTTAAGCTCTACACCCTTACCGATTTCAAAGCTATAATCATCATCAAAAACAATCGGAACGGCAAGACGACCAAAACGCATATAAACGGGACCGTCGTGCATATAAGCTGCCTCCAAAGCCTTTTCAGCTTCAACGGCATCGGCAGGGTTAATAATGGTCATACCCGGAAGACTGCGCATAAGAGCAATATCCTCACAGCACTGATGTGTTGCGCCGTCCTCGCCTACCGAAATACCTGCGTGAGTAGCGGCAATAACAACGTTTAAATGGGGATAGCAAACAGCGTTTCTAACCTGCTCAAAGGCTCTGCCTGCCGCAAACATAGCAAAGGAGGAACAGAAAACCTTTTTGCCGGTAGCGGCAATACCTGCGGCAATGCTTACCATATTTTGCTCAGCGATACCGCAATCGTAAAAACGCTCGGGGAACGCTTTTTTAAATACTATTGTCTTGGTTGCCTCTGCAAGGTCGGCATCAAGAACCACAAAATCCTTATATTTTTGACCAAGCTTCAAAAGACCTGCGCCGTAGCCGTCTCTCGTAGCCTTCTTAATTACATCAGCCATAATTCTCTCCCTCTCCTATTACTTAAGTGACTCTGCAATAGCGGCAAGGTCTTTAATGGCAATTTCATATTCCTCATCGCCGGGAGCCTTACCGTGCCAGCCTACGTTATTTTCCATATAGGAAACGCCCTTACCCTTAACGGTTTTAGCAATAATACAGAAGGGCTTATCGGAAGCCTTTGCCTTGTCGAGAGCATCCTCAATAGCATCAAAATCGTGTCCGTCAATAACTAAAACGTCCCAACCGAAGGCTTCAAACTTTTTATCGATAGGAGAAGGACTGTTAACCTCGTCACAGGTGCCGTCAATCTGAAGATTGTTAAAATCAACAAAAGCGGTAAGGTTGGAAAGTCCTTTATTTGCGGCAAACATAGCTGCTTCCCAAACCTGACCCTCCTCACATTCACCGTCACCGAGAATAGTAAATACACGGTAATTATCGCCAAAATGCTTAGCGGAAAGTGCCATACCGACGGCGGCAGATATACCCTGACCCAAAGAGCCTGAGGACATATCGACACCGGGGATGTGCTTCATATCGGGGTGTCCTTGTAAGCGAGAATCAATTTTACGAAGAGTATTAAGCTCTTTAACATCAAAATATCCACGGTTAGCGAGCACCGAATAAAGAGCGGGAGCCGCATGACCCTTAGAAAGAACGAGACGGTCTCTGTCCGACTTTTTAGGATCCTTAGGATCAATATTCATCTCCTTAAAGTAGAGATAAGTGAGGATATCCGCACAGGAAAGCGAACCGCCCGGATGACCTGCTTTAGCGCTGTGTACACCTTCGATAATACCGATTCGTACATCGTTGGCTGCGCGCTGAAGTTCTTTTTTTGTTACAGCGTCCATTTTACGCATCCTTTCTTCTCGGCACCCTTTATAGGTTTGCCGTCTTTAAATATTCAATAAAGTCGGCCACGGCGCCGTCATGGCAAGCACATCCGACAAAATCGACAAGTTCTTTAATATCCTCCGGACTTGACGAAGGACAGGCGGAAATATCTGCCGCCTTAAGCATTTCGCTGTCGTTATAATAATCGCCTATTGCAAAGGTTTTACCCTTTGGAATGTTAAGTAAGCTGCTGAGCTTTTCGAGTCCAAAGCCCTTATGGGCACCGCCGGGAAGCTGCTCGTAACCGCGGTAATCAACACCGTCAATTGAAAATGCCGCCTTAGTATATTCACAGTTAACACTTTTGTATTCCTTAATAAGCTTTTCTATTTCATCCTCGGGAAAATCGGCATAATAATAGCACATTGCCTTATTCCATTTAAGCTCCTTTATTTCATCAAAGGTAGCCATTTTGTAGTTAAGCCTTTCGTAGTCAAAATGCACCTGACAGGGCTTACTCCAATTAAGCATATATAAATCCTTACCGCAGTAAACCTCTACGCCTAAATCGGGTATACGCTGAAGAAGAATTTTAAAGAACTCTTTATCGGCATCCTCAAGGCACCGCTCCATAATAGGCGCTTCTTTAGTATAATCGTAAATCATACCGCCGTTATAAACTATGGCGTGAGTAAGGCTTTTAAAATTACAAACCACGTGTTCTATTGCAGGCACACATCTTCCCGTCGCAATACAAAAAGTACCGCCGAGAGAAACAAACTCTTCAATCGCGGTAATATTTTTAGGATTAATGTAGTCCATTTCCATTAAGGTTCCGTCAATATCCGAAGCTAAAAGACAATCCTTAAATATCATAACTAAAATTCCTTTCCAAAAAAGCGGTAAAATAGTCAGGTAAATCGCTCGTGAACTCCATATATTCGCGGGTATTAGGGTGAATAAATCCTAATTTCCGTGCATGAAGGCACTGTCCGTTAAGCTCCTTTATAACCTTCTTAGGGCCATAAACGCCGTCGCCCGCCAAAGGATGCCCGATATACGACATATGTACACGGATTTGATGTGTTCTTCCCGTTTCAAGCTTTAACCTTACGTGGGTGAATTTCTCACTGCGCGCTATAACCGTAAAATGAGTGGTTGCATCCCTGCCGCCCACAGCCGTTACAGCCATTTCCTTGCGACGAACGGGATGTCTGCCGATGGGCGCATTAATAGTGCCTTTATCCTTTTTAAGGTTACCGTAAACAACCGCCTCATATTCTCTTAGGAAGGAATGCTCCTTGATTTGCTCGGCCAAAAAATTATGCGCTTCATCGTTTTTTGCAACCATTAACAAGCCGCTTGTATCCTTGTCGATACGGTGAACGATACCCGGACGCATTACTCCGCCAATACCTGAAAGAGAGCCCTTACAGTGATATAAAAGCGCATTGACGAGGGTGCCGTCCAAATTGCCCGCCGCAGGGTGAACAACCATACCCTTAGGCTTATTAACAACAAGCAGCCAATCATCCTCGTAAACAATATCAATAGGAATATTTTGCGGCTCAGCCTTATCGGAGACAGGCTCGGGAATAGTAACCTCAACCCTGTCCTCAAATTTCAACTTGGTATTTTTAGCCGCCAAAGCACCGTTAACACTAACCAAACCGTCAACGATTAATTTTGCCGCATAGGAACGGGTTATTTCCGCTTTCTCCGCAACAAAAACGTCAATACGGCGGTTTTCGGTTTCCTCACAAATAAAGACCCTACTACACATTACCGTCTGCCTTACGAGAATTTGTTTCCTTAACTATATCTATAATAAAATAAAGTATCATAAGGCACGCACCTATTACAATAGCGCAATCGGCAAGGTTAAACATAGGAAAATCCATAAATTCAAGATAGATAAAGTCAACCACCTTACCGCCACGGAAAATGCGGTCGATAAGATTTCCTATACCGCCCGAAAGCACAAGGGTAAGCGACCAAAACAAAAGCTTATTTTTAAGGCCGTATTTAAGAAGCATTGCAACGCAAATTATCATAATAATAACCGTTAGCGAAAGCAAAATCCAGGTATGGCCTTCAAGAAAGCCCCAAGCGGCACCGCCGTTATTTGTACGCCAAAAGCCTATAAGCCCCGGAATAAACTCCATAGCAGGACCTGTCATAGGTACAAACCTTTCGGCAAGGAATTTTGTATATTGGTCAGCAGCAAGCACAAGCGCGCCGACAACAACAGCAATAATATAGTTTATCAATACATTTCCTCCTTCGGGGAAAAGCTATACGTATTTTTTATAATTGAGAATTATTCTTCCTTTTTTGGTTACTTCTCCTGCACCGTCAAGAATAAATTTTCCCACGCCCTTAACCGAAATACTTGCAAATTCAGAAGGACATAAGGTAAATTTATCGGCAACAACCGAATTGACAGATACTCTTTTATCAAGAATTATCGCCTTTGCCTTCTCTCTTGAAGTATTAAGCAATGCCGCTACAATACAGTCGAGACGTAACGAGGCTATGGTGGCGGAAAAATCGCCCAGCTTAGAAAAACCGGGCAACGGCAAGGAAAATCCGGGGGTTACCTTTACACCGACACCGCCCACCTTATCACACTGACTTAATACGTAGGACGATACGTTGCTTGAAATGAAAATAACGGTTCTTCCCTCTTCGCACAAAATATCGCCGACCGATTCTCTCGTTATTCCAAAAGACATAAGGGTACCGAGAAAATCACGGTGAGAAAGCTTATCGCAGCTTCGGTATGTGAAGGTAAAGGCATCGATAACGCCTGTTTCTTCAGGTGAGTCAAGCCAATCGGGTAAAGCAATAAAAAACACTCTCTCGGCATTATCGAATCCGCCGAAAAATGAGTGCTTTTTATTTTTCAGTTCAGGCATATTAAGCACAAAAGAAACCTCGTCAGCACTTAAAAAGCCTACTGCCTTAAACATACCCGTAGTATCGCAAAGGCGCAAAGCATCACGCACCTTGGCAGATAGGATTTTTTCTTCCATTAATTAATAAAGCGAGCTTGAATCGTAATCGCTGTAGTCATCCATAATGGTTTCTCCGTTAACGTCTACGTCACAGGGGGCGATAACGAAGGTGTTGTTGGCAGCCTTCTGAAGGGTGCCGTTTTTAGCATAGGCAACACCGCTTAAAAAGTCGATAATGCGACGGGATAAATCACGGTCAGCCTTTTCAAGATTTAATACGATGGTTTTCTTTGCACAGTAGTGATCTGCAATTCCCGTAACGTCTTCAAAGCGCTCGGGTTTAACAAGAACAAGCTGCATATTTCCGTTTGAAAAAGGAACGGTTTTACCGCGGCTTGCGCGCGCTTCTTTTTTTACGGCTTCCTTTTTAGGCTGTTCAACCTCTGCCTCTTCGTTTTCTGCAACCTCATCATCATAATCGTCGTCTGAAACGTTCATAATGTTTTTAATGCTTTCCCAAAATTTCATTTTTATATCTCCTTTAAAATTTTATACGCTGTAATTTCGTCTTCCGAAAAGAAGGGTTCCGATACGCACTTCGGTAGAACCGCACAGAACGGCGGCCTCATAATCGTCAGACATACCCATAGACAATATATCCATAGATACATTATCTATGTTTTTAGCCTTAATGTCAATAAACAGTTGTCTCATTTTCAAAAAATATTTACAATTATCGTCTTTGTCTTCGCAAATGGGAGGTATTGCCATAAGACCTCTTATTTTAACGAAAGGAATTTTAGATATTTTTTCAATATTTTCTTCTATTTCGTCAAAGGCAAAGCCGGATTTGCTTTCTTCATTACCTACGTTGACCTCCAGCAAAATATCCATTATTTTATTATGCTTTTCGGCCTGTTTTCCTATTGCTTCGGCAAGGCGCAGACTGTCAACAGATTCAATAAGAGATACTCTGTTAATAATATCCTTAACTTTATTGGTTTGAAGATGACCGATAAAATGCTTTTTAACGTTTTCGGTTACTTCCTTTTCCTTAGAAATAAGCTCCTGTACTCGATTGTCTCCTATTACGCTTATTCCCTGCTCCACCGCAAAGTTAATAAGCTCCGGAGATACAGTCTTAACAGCGGCAAGAAGCGTTATATCCTCCGCATTTCTTCCGCTTTTTTCTGCCGCAACGGCAATTTTTTCTTTTATTTCACTATAGTTTTCACAAAAAACCTCAGTTAATGATTTTTCCGTCATAAAGGTTTTTCCCCTTCACAATAACTTTATCGTAAAGCCTCAGCTCGGTGTTTTCACTGGCATCAGCCTTTTCGCAAATAACAAAATCCTCGGTTTGGTAAAGCACCTTAACGGTAACAAATTTAAGCTCCATACCCGAAATAATATAAACGCCCGTTTTATTGTCGTTTACTCTTAACGCGCTTTTATTTACCTTAAGACCCTCGTATTCGCCGTTAATAACGGTCATAGCACCCGTTCTCATAGCGGCAAGCTCAGCGTTCATTTCCTGACAGGAAAACAGTATAACTGCCCTTTCTCTGTCCTTAGATAAATTTATTTGTTCAACCGTAACCTTTATATACGGGTTGCTTTTAAGCTGAGTTTTAATTTTAACAACGTCACCCTTTTTATATGAAAGCGACTGATTTGCCGTCATATTTGCGGCAATATACCAGGTATAATCCGAAACTATTTTTCCGATTTTCCCCTCTATAAAGCTTTGGTCGACAGTAACCGAATCCATATATTCGGGGGTTAATCGGTCAAGCTCTTCGGCATTTAACTCGTTTTCAAAGCCATCTACGTAGGAAACAAAGAAGCCCGATTCCACAGCCTTAATGCTGTTTATCGGCTGAGAAAGAGAGTTTTCAAGGCTAATAAGCTCGTCGTTTAAGGAAGTAAGCTGTTCGGTATAGTCAACACCGTTGCCTATAACCATTTCCTTTCTGTTCATCATGGTAAGCAGCTTATATTCGTTTTCTCTGGCTCCCTTAAAATCACCGTTGCCTGCGCAAAACAGCATATCCCCCAAGGTGGAATCAATTTTACCGCTGAGCAAATTAACGTCAACTGCCGCAAGGTCGTTATAGCTTTGTATGGTTTTTATATCGGAAATGCGCTTTTTAATTTCATCTATTTCGTTAACTGCAAGAGAATCGCTTTCTTTATTGTATATATCGGCAATTACACCGTTTTTAGAAATTCTTTCGCCGTCAAAAACACGCAAATGCATAACTCCGCCGCTACTTTTATCAATGGCAATTTCATTGCGGATAATCATACCCGTAAAGGAAATACCGTCGGTTTCATTAACGAATTGTGCAGTTTCGGTGGTTATGGGACTGTACACGGCAGAATAAATATGATGAATTAAAAAAACTGCCAATAAAACTATTGCCGCGATTCGTACCACACGGTTTTTAAGCATTTACAACTTCCTTTCTATAATATCATAAGCACGCTCTGTTACGTTTTCCTTATCGGCATAAATCCAGTTAATACGGCTATCACGCCTAAACCAGGTAAGTTGCCTTTTAGCATAACGTCTGGTTTCTCTTTTAAGCTTTTCGGTGGCTTCCTCTAACGTGCAGCTTCCGTTTAAATACTCGCCGAATTCCTTATGTCCTATTGCCTGTGCGGCTGTTTCGCCCTTTTTCAGCATAGCACGGGCTTCGTCGATTAAACCGCTGTTAAGCATTATATCAACACGGCTGTTTATTCTTTCATAAAGCTTTTCCCTGTCATCATAGGTAATGCCAATCATAATTTCTTCGTAAGGCTTGCCGTTTTTTCGGGACAGCCCGTTTTGCTCTGTTAAGGTTTTACCGGTAGTATAAAAAACCTCAAAAGCTCTTATAATCCTTCGTTTGTCGGCTTTGTTAAGCCTTTTGGCAGTATCAGGGTCAAACTTCATAAGCTTTAACAGCATTTGTTCGCCGCCAAGCTCTTCGAATTCTTCTTCAAGCTTTCCCCTAACGTCTGCATCAAAGCCCTCTTCACAAAACTCAATACCGTCGATTAAGGAATTAATATATAGTCCCGTACCGCCTACAATAACAGGTAATTTCCCACGGCTTAAAATGTCGTCAATGCATTTTTTAGCAAGACTTACGTAATCAGCAACACTAAAGCGCTTATCCGCTTCCAAAAACTCTACAAGGTGATGTACCGCTAAGGCTTTTTCTTCCTGCGTAGGAGCCGCCGTAGCTATTGGCATACCCTTGTATATTTGCATAGAATCAGCCGATATAATTTCACCGCCAAAACGCTGCGCAACCTTAATGGCAAGCCGAGTTTTACCCGAAGCGGTGGGGCCGACTATTACAATAACCTTTGACTTTTTAGTCGTATTACTCATTGTATCCGTCCAAACTGTTTTTCTAAATCACGTTTTTTAATTTCAAAAGCAACGGGGCGGCCATGGGGACAGTAGAAAATATCATCCCTGCTGAGCACCTCGTTGGCAAGGCGCAGTTTTTCTTCGTCAGAGGTTCTGTACCCTGCCTTAATAGCCGCCTTACAGGCAACCGTATGGTAAATTGTCTCAAGCCTTTCAACCTCTACCAAGCCGCTTTCCGAAAGGCTTACGGCCACTTCTATAAACAGCGAGGCAACATCCTCACCTATAAGGGATGCAGGCACTCCGCGTACAATTACGGTATTATTACCGAAATCCTCAGCCTCGAAGCCGCTTTTTTCAAGCAGATGGGTTGAGTTCAATACAGCATTATATTGTTCGGCCGAAAGCTTTACGGTTACAGGCAATAAAAGCTCTTGACACCTTGGTATTTCGTTTTTCTTTAATTCTTCAAATAAAATTCGTTCGTGGGAAGCGTGCTTATCTATAAAGAAAACGCTGTTCCCCTTTTCTACTATTATATAGGTTGAAAAAGCTTCTCCGATAAGCCTTAATTCGGGAATTACGGAAGCTTCCTTTACTTCTTCATTAACGTAAGGCTCAGCTATCGGTGCTTCGTTCCTCTTGTCTTCTGCAGGTTCTGTCGGCGAAGCAAGGACAGAGTCAACCTCCTCTGATTTTACAGCTTTAATTACAGTTTCATCACTTTCGGCTTTAATAACATCAGTTTTAACAGGCTCGGCAATATTATTTGCCGTAGCATTATTAAGGGTAAGAGCGGCAGGCTTTGATGAGGTATTAACGGGATAGTAAAAGCTATTGTTTTTTTCCGTTTTTACTTCTTCGTTTTTTTGAGGCTTCTTTTCTTCGGTTTTAATTTCGGTTATCTCCGACTGCTTGTACTGTTCTGTGGTCATTCGGTCAAATGCTTTAAAGGGAGCGCTCTGCTTTATAGCTATTGTAGGACGCTCCTCCCCCTGTGACAACGCGTTTTTAACGGTAAAGTAAATAGCGTCGAACACCGCTCTGTCATCGGAAAAACGCACCTCGGTTTTTGCAGGATGAACGTTAACGTCAACAGTTTCGGGATTTACCGTAATATTTAGCACGCAGGCAGGAAATTTACCAACCATAACCGAATTCTTATATGCAGCTTCCAAGGCCGAAATAGCGGCGGCACAGCGTATAAGACGACCGTTTAAAAAGAAATACTGTAAGGTTCTTTTCGGACGGCAGTAAATAGGCTTACAAACAAAGCCCTCCACCTCTACGGTTTTATTTCCGCCCTTTGCGGGAATAAGGGTAGATGAAAATTCTCTGCCAAGCACGGAATAAATTACCGAAGTAAGCTTTCCGTCACCCGACGTTGTAATTAAGGTTTTGCCGTCCCTTATAAAACGGAAGGCAATTTCGGGGTGAGAAAGAGCGATTTTTTCCACAAGGTCGGCAACGACGTTTGCTTCGCTCGTATCCTTATGCAAAAACTTCATTCTTGCAGGAGTATTAAAGAATAAATCCCTTACGATTATAGTTGTGCCGTCAGGACAGCCCGCTTCCTCATAAGCAATTTCTTCACCGCCCTCAATAACGTAGCGTGTACCAAGCTCATCCTCTTCGGTTTTGGTCAGCATTTCAACCCTTGATACCGACGAAATGGCCGCGAGCGCTTCACCGCGGAAGCCCAAGGTGTTAATAGAATCAAGGTCGGACTCGTTTACAATTTTACTTGTTGCATGACGAAGAAAAGCGGTGGGAACGTCATCGTGCTTTATTCCGCAACCGTTATCGGTAACACGCATATACAGAATACCGCCGCCGCGAATTTCCACAGTAATATCGGTAGCACCTGCATCTATTGCATTTTCAACTATTTCCTTAACAACCGAAGCAGGCTTTTCAACCACTTCGCCTGCGGCTATTTTTTCGGCTATAGTTTTGGGTAATACGTTAATCTTCGGCATACTAATCCTCTTTTATTTTACCTTATTTGCTAAATCGTAAAGCATTCTCATTGCTTCAATGGGAGTAAGGGTATTTACGTCAATGGTTCTAAGCTCGTCCAAAACGTCCATTGCCTGCTGCATTTCAATAGGCAGCTGATCGGAATGAGACTTGACCTGCTTATAGGTAACAACGCCTTCCTCCTCGGTTTTACTTAAAATTTCCTTTGCGCGCTTTATAACGCTTGAAGGAATTCCCGAAAGCTTTGCAACCTCTATACCGTAGCTTCTGTCGGCTCCGCCGGGTACAATACGGCGAAGGAATATAATATCGTCGCCGCGCTTTTTAACGGCAATATTATAGTTCTTAACCCCATTCATTTCATTTTCCATTTGGGTAAGCTCGTGATAATGGGTCGCAAACAGTGCCTTTGCGCCTATCTTCTTTTTATCGGCAACGTATTCAAGCACCGCTCTTGCAATAGACATACCGTCGTAGGTGGAGGTGCCGCGTCCGATTTCATCAAGAATAAGCAGGCTTTTATCGGTGGCATTTTTAAGAATAGCGGCAACCTCGCTCATTTCAACCATAAAGGTAGACTGTCCCGAAGCAAGGTCGTCGGAAGCACCGACACGTGTAAACACAGCGTCGCAAATACAAATATTTGCACTTTCGGCAGGTACGAAGGAGCCCATTTGCGCCATTAATACAATAATTGCAACCTGTCGCATATAGGTAGATTTACCTGCCATATTCGGGCCCGTAATAATAGCACAGCGCTCGTTAGCACCGTTTAAATAAGTATCGTTGGAAACGAAGGGTGTACTTGTCAGCTTTTCAACAACGGGGTGACGTCCCGATTTTATAAGTATAGTACCGTCGTCGTTAATTTTAGGACGGCAATAGTTGTTTTCAACGGCAACGTTAGCCAAAGAGCAAAGCACGTCGAGTCTTGAAACGGCGGCAGCCGTTTTTTGGAAGCGTTCAAGATTTGAAGCAACCTGCTTTCTAACAGCATCAAAAAGCTCGTATTCAAGGGTAACAACCCTATCCTTAGCACCAAGCAGCTTGCCTTCAAGTGCCTTTAGCTCTTCGGTTATAAAACGCTCGGCACCCGTTAAGGTTTGCTTTCTTATATAGTCCTCGGGAACAAGGTCTAAAAAGGAGTTGGTAACCTCAAGATAATACCCGAATACCTTGTTAAACTTAACCTTTAAATTCTTAATTCCCGTTCTTTCCTTTTCTCTCGCTTCAATATCGGCAATAATGGCGGTACCGCCGTTCATAATATCGCGCAGGGAATCGACCTCACTGTTGTAGCCATTCCTTATCATACCGCCTTCCCTGACAAGTGCAGGGGGTTCGTCAACTATGGAAGCATCAATAAGTGCTTTTACGTCGGAAAGTAAATCAATATCGTTATATGCTTCTTTAAGCATACGGCACCTTGAATTACTTATAAGCGATTTAACGGCAGGAATAGCTTCAATAGTGCCGGATAAGGCTCTTAGCTCTCGCGCACTTCCCGTTCCGTAAACAACCTTAGACATGAGACGCTCAATATCGCGTATACCTCTCAGAGCTTCGGTCAATTCGCCACGCATTACGGTATCAAGGTAAAGCTCCTCAACCGCATTCTGGCGATTGTTAATAAGATTAAAGTTCATAAGCGGCTGTTCAAGCCAGGTACGCATAAGTCGTTTACCCATAGCGGTACAAGTTTTATCAAGCACCCAAAGCAATGAGCCCTTGCGTGACTTACTGCGCATAGTTTCGATTAATTCAAGGTTTCTTATAGCGGTCAAATCAAGCTTCATAAACTGACTGCCGACATAATATTTAACCTGATTAACGGCAATATTTCCCGTAATACCCGTTTCGTAAAGGTAGCGTATTACAGCGCCCAAAGCACTTTCTGCTGCTCCTCCCGACGGAATACCGAGTTCATCGGCGCCGAGCACCCTGAAATGCTTAAGTATAAGCGGTTCGCTAACGTCGAGGTCAAATTCACTTAACGCTCTAAGGGTTATAAGCCCGTCGTATTTATTGTCTATAGCTTCTTTAAGAACAGGCTCGGTATTATAGCCGTCGATAATCAAAAGCTCCTTGGGAGAAAACCTGCCGATTTCGTTTGAAATAAGAACAGAAACGTCATCGCCCGACACTTCGGTTAGAAAGGCTTCGCCTGTGGAGGCGTCGGTAAAGCATATACCTGCCGCACCGTCCATAAAGCTAACGGCGCAAAGGAAATTATTTTTTCCTTCCTCAAGCATACTGTCTTCAATAACGGTGCCGGGAGTAATAATTCTTATAATATCCCTTTTAACAAGCCCCTTTGCCGTTGCAGGATCCTCTACCTGCTCGCAAATTGCAACACGGTAGCCCTTTTCAACAAGGCGCTGAATATAGGTTTCGCAGGAATGAAAGGGCACACCGCACATAGGCGCACGCTCACTAAGACCGCAATCCTTTCCGGTAAGCACTAAATCAAGTTCACCGGATACCGTAACGGCATCCTCGAAAAACATTTCGTAAAAGTCGCCCACTCTGAAAAAGATTATGCAATCCTTATTCTGCTCTTTAACCTCAAGATACTGTCGCATCATTGGAGACAGCTCAGCCATTTTTTACACCTACCAAATTTTTAATAGAAATAGCGAAAATTTTCCGATTTTTGTAGCACCTACCGGTGAGGCAAAAAAGGAAAATAGCGAAAATTTTCCAACTGTAAATCGAGAAAATTTTCAGATAGTTTCTTTTTCTGCCGAACAACGGTTAGGTCTGGCACCTACCGGTGAAATAAGAAAGGAAAATAGCGAAAATTTTCCAACTGTAAATCGAGAAAATTTTCAGATAGTTTCTTTTTCTGCCGAACAACGGTTAGGTTTGGTACCTACCGGTGAGGCAAGAAAGGAAAATAGCGAAAATTTTCCGATTTTAGTGACAACCACTGCAGGTGGAACAGCTACCCGTGCATCCACCCTCGGGAATTTCACAGGTTTCCGGATCTGCACCTTCGCTGCACATTTGAATTATTGCCATAACGTCGCCAAGCATTTTATCAACGGCGGCCTTGGCCTCGTTATATGCCTTCATGGTTTCGTTATTCATAATTGCATCGTAAATTTCGCGAAGCTCAAGGTTAGCGGCTCTAAACTTTTCCTCATCACGGTCTTCGCTTTCTCCGAGTCGCTCAATATTCATTCTTGCAACGTTGAATTCGCCAACCTTATTTTGAAGCTCCTCATCCTTATCAAGAGCAAGCTTTGTTCTTGCATACTCAACAAAACGGGGATCCTCCTGCATTGACTTTCCTAAATTTCTTGCAGCCTTTATTACGTCCATTTTTCATTCTCCTTAAACTCAGTTAATTCGCGTTCCTTCAATAACGCTTGTAACGGCATCAACCCTTACGGTAATAAACTTACCCAAATCGGTTTCATCTCCGTCAAATTCTATAACAGCGGTGCCTACGGTGTGTCCCGCCATTTTACCTTCTTTTCTGCCGTAATCGTCGCAAAGCACCCTATAGTTTTTTCCGACAATATCAGCATTGAGCTTTTTACTGATTATGTCCTGTGTTTTCAAAAGCTCGTCAAACCATTTACCCTTTTCCTCTCTTGTAGCCACGTCTTCCATTTGAGCGGCAGGGGTACCGTTGCGAGGTGAGAAAATAAAGGTAAACAGCGAAGAAAACTCAACCTCTTTTACAAGAGACAGCGTTTCTTTAAAGTCCTCGTAGGTTTCACCCGGAAAGCCTACGATAATATCGCTCGTAAGAGAAATATCGGGCATACGGCTTTTAGCCGCATTAATGAGCGATAAATATTTTTCTCTTGTGTATCTGCGGTTCATAAGAGAAAGTATTCTGTCGCTACCGCTTTGGAAGGGCAAGTGCAAATGCCTTGCAACCTTTTCACAGTCGCGCATAGCATCTAACAATTCCTCGGTACAATCTTTGGGGTGAGAGGTCATAAATCGAATTCTGAAATCTCCCTCAATAGCGTTGATTTTTCTAAGCAGCCCCGCAAAGTTTAAATTAAAATCACAGCCTGCACCGTAGGAGTTAACGTTTTGTCCTAAAAGTGTAATATCCTTATAGCCCTTTGCCACCAGCTCCTTAGCCTCGGCAATAATATCCTCGGGACGTCGCGAGCGTTCCCTTCCTCTGACATACGGCACAATACAGTAGCTGCAGAAATTGTTACAGCCGTACATAATGGGAAGCCAAGCCTTAAAATCACCATCGCGGTGAACGGGAATCCCCTCAACAATTTTCTCACTTTCCCCTATTTCAAAAATACGGGGAGAGCCGCTTAATCTTTTATACAAAAATTCGGGCAACCGATACTGAACGTGAGTTCCGAAAACCAAATCAACGTAAGGGTAGCTTTTTTTCATACGCTCCTTAACACTTTCCTGCTGAGCCATACAGCCGCAAAGTGCGATTATCATACCCGAATGGCGGCGCTTGTAGTGCTTCATAGCACCAATATTTCCATAAACTCTGTCCTCAGCATGTCCACGAACGGCACAGGTATTATAAAGCACGAAATCTGAACCCTCAGCTTCATCGGATAAGGTATAGCCCATTTCGCACAGCATACCCTTCATACGTTCGGAATCGCTTACGTTTTGCTGACAGCCGTAGGTAATAACACAAGCTGTCGGGGTTCTGCCGTAAACCCTATTGAGGAGTTCGGGCATACGCGAAATATATATCTTTTGTTCCTCTTTATAATCAAGTAATTCCAAAAGTTATGCTCCTTTTTACATAGATAGAAATATTATACTATATAATTATTAAATATGCAAGAACAAAGACAAAAAACTCCGTCCTATTTTTAAAGGCGGAGTTTATTTATTTCATCATAAATTCAACCGTGTAATGGGGCGAATTTTTCGAAATTTCTTTATTGAATTCGTCATAGCCCATTTCCTCGGGCAAGGTTTTAACGTTTGAAAACAAATTAGTGCCGAGTCCGAGCCTTTCCCCTTTTATTTCGCAGCCCATAGCCGCAAGGGTTGACGGAAACATATCCATAGCGGTAAACACTCTGTTTTTAGTGGAGGATGCCGTTGCCTGAGAATTAATAAAGCAGTTATAAACGTGGCGCTTATAGGAAGTGTCAACGTTTCGGTTAATATAGCCCGAATCCATTGTAAGATGGTCGCCGGCTATAACGACGGTAGTGTTTTCGTAAAAGGGTTGTTTTTTTATCCATTCCACAAACTCGTAAACCTGACGCGAGGAGCAAGACATTACGTTTTCGTATTGCTCCTCATAATCGGAGCCGCAGTATTCGCATTTATAACCGTCGATATGATGAGTATCAACCGTAAGCGTAGTAAATGCAAAGGGCTTATCACCCTTTGAAATTTCAGATAAAACCGACTTGGCGTATGTGAAAAGATGTTTATCCTCCATACCCCACCAAACTGCGTAATCCTTAGGAATTATGCCGTCTCTTCTTGCGGTATAAAGGTCGTAAATTTCATCAATTCCGTGATCAAGATAATATCTGTCACGGTTAGCAAAGGCGGCATCGGAGCCAAACATTAAAACCTGATAATAGCCTTCCCTTTTAAGCAGGTTTGTTATACCTGCCGCGCCCTTTAAAAAGCGTTCCTTACCATAGGTATTATCGGCAAAATTTGAAGGTATTTTCAGTGGTATTCCCGAAGACTGGGCAACCAAGGCGCCCATGGTCCAGCTTGTGCCGTTGGCACTTAAAAAGCCGCCCACGTCGCTGTTATGCGAAAAATTAACGTTATCCTTAGCTAAGGTATACAGCTCGGGTATAGCGTTATAAGGCAATGCGCCACCCTGCTCCGTACCAAAATAGGTGGTTTCCATTGATTCAAGAAAAATATATATTAGGTTTCTTTTGGTTTTGGGAAATTCAATTTCGGCTTTCAGAGGGTCAACGTATACGGTATCATAAATTTCGGTTTTCTGAGTAGTGCTGATTAAGTAGTCAAAAAGGCGCACCTTATCGGCGGCAACAAAGGTCATCGAAATAAAAACGGCAACCGAAAGCACAAAAGCAACTATACGGTTAAAGGGGAATACTTTAATGCTTTTTTCTTTATTAAGCTTAATTTTAAGCGGCCTTTTAAGAGAGATAAAAAGCAAGGTTCCCGCCAAAGCAGTAAACACAGCCGCAGGCAAAAGTGCCTTTAAGGCAAAGTCGGCAATAAGTCCGCCCTGAACACCGCCAAGACCGTTAAAAAGCGTATAAAGAATAGAATCAAAGCCTAAATCGCCATAGGTTTTAATATACCAATCAGCCGCAAAAAAGCAAACGGCGCCAATAAAGGTTACAATACAACCAATTACCGCAAGGGCTGTTTTTTTATTCTTTTTTTCTTTATTCATAGCTATCAGTCACCCTTACCTAGTATAAAAAGCTTAATAGCTTGTATTGCTTTCTTTCCAATTTTCTAAAACCGTCAGCATATCCGCCGCAGTCAGCTTTGCACCTTCCAAGTCGTGCTCAAGATAATTTCCGCACTCCTTTTTTTCGCTACCCGGAATTTTGCCGCTAAAGGCCTTAATAAAAGCGAAGCATTCCTTAACAAGAGCAATGGTGTCGCTAATTGAAACGTTGTTTCGCATAAGCAAATAAAAACCCGTACGGCAACCCATAGGGCCAATATAAATAACACTGTCCTTAAAACGTGAATTACGTGCATAGGTGGCAAAAAGATGCTCGAAGGTATGCATAGCACCGTTTTGTAAATAATCACCGCCGTTAGGCTTTTTCATTCGTATATCGTAGGTAATAACGTCGCCGTCAATACGCGAAACGTACATGCCCTTATTCAGTTTGTCGTGGTCAACCGAAAAGCTGGCAATTCTATCCATAAAAAAACACCTCAGTCAAACATAGTGGTTGAAAGATATCTATCCCCCGTATCGGGAAGAAGAACGACAATATTTTTACCCTTCATATCGTTGCGCGCGGCAACCAGAGAAGCGGCATAAAGCGCGGCGCCGGAGGAAATACCGACGAGTATTCCCTTTTTCCTTGCAAGTAACTTTGAAGCCGAATATGCGTTATCACCCGAAACGGCAATAATCTCGTCAATAAGGGCCGTATCAAGAATTTGAGGCACAAAATTAGCGCCTATTCCCTGCAAGGGATGAGGGCCGCATTCACCCTTTGAAAGAAGTGGTGAGGCTTCGGGCTCAACGGCAATAATTTTAACCTTTTGGTTTTTTTCTTTTAGGTATTTAGCCACACCCGTAAGGGTACCGCCCGTCCCTACACCCGCAACAAAAACGTCAACCTTTCCGTCAAGGTCGGCATAAATTTCGGGACCTGTTGTACAGTAGTGAGCATTTACGTTTGCAGGGTTGGTAAACTGCCCCGCAATAAAAGAGCCTTCAATGCTTTGTGAAAGACGTTGAGCTTCGGCAATAGCGCCCTTCATACCGTCTTTGCCATTGGTTAAAACAATTTCGGCACCGTATGCGATAAGAAGCTTTCTGCGTTCAATGCTCATAGTTTCGGGCATTGTTAAAATAACTTTATAACCGCGAGAAGCGGCTATTGCGGCAAGACCTATACCCGTATTTCCGCTGGTCGGTTCAATTATAACGCTTCCCTGCTTTAATTTACCGTCCTTTTCAGCTTGTTCTATCATATAAAGAGCGGCTCGGTCTTTAACACTTCCCGCAGGATTCAAATATTCCAGTTTTGCGTAAAGATTGGCAGGCAAGGTTTCTCCCGAATAATCGCTTACGTAAAGCAAGGGAGTATCGCCGATAAGCGCAGATATATCACCGTAAATTTTCATCTTAATACCTCGTTTCGGTACTATTTTACTTTATACGACTACTCTGTGTCAATAGAAATGACCTTATATCCTGCATTTTCCACCACCGACTTTAAAGTCTCGTCTCCGATTTGCTTATTTAAAGTGAGCACAGCTTTGCCATCCTTATGGCTTACAGCAGCGGTTTCAACCTCACCGAGCTCTTCAAGAATGCTCTTAACCCTTGCTTCGCAATGAGGACACATCATACCTTCAATTTTCATAACCTTTTTCATTTTTCTTTTCTCCTTTTTTACCCTTTTGGGGATAAATCTATCTAATTTTATAAAGTTAAGCCTTAAAGCGTTGATAACAACGCAAAAGCTTGAAAGACTCATTGCGGCGGCACCGAACATTGGGTTTAGCTCCCAACCCAAAAGCGCAACGAAAGCTCCCGCCGCAAGGGGAATTCCCAAGGAATTATAAATAAATGCCCAGAAAAGGTTTTCCTTAACGTTTGTAAGAACGCCCTTGCTTAGATTAATAGCGGCAGGCACATCAGATAACGAGTTATTCATAAGAATAACGTCGGCTGAATTTGCTGCTATATCGGTTCCGCTTCCCATTGCAACACCGACATCGGCTGCCGTTAATGCAGGGGAATCGTTTATGCCGTCACCCACCATCATAACCCTTCCTTCGCCGCGAAGCCTTATAATCTCGCTCGCCTTATCCTCGGGAAGCAGGTTGGATAAAACCTCGTCAATGCCCGTTTGCTCTGCTACAGCAGAAGCGCACAGCTTGTTATCTCCCGTAAGCATTATAACCCTTATACCCATTTTTTTAAGCTTTTCAACGGCTGCCGCACTATCGCTTTTAACCTCATCGGCGACAGCAATAATACCTAAGGGCTCACCGTTTAGGGCAAAGTAAAGCGGAGTTTTTCCTTGAAGGGATAACTCATCAGCTTTACTTTGGAGTTCACCGCTTATTTCACAATATTCTTTTACAAAAGCGTACTTTCCGCCTACGACAAATTTTCCGTCTACGGTCGCACTAACACCCTTTCCAGTATAGGCGGTAAAATCGCTTGACGGCAAAAATGTAATTCCCTTTTTCCGTGCCTCTTTTACAACGGCAACCGACAACGGGTGTTCGCTTTTTCTTTCAAGAGAAGCCGCATACTTTAAAAGCAAATCGGGTGAGGAGCCAAAAATGTCGGTAACGGATGGAGTGCCGCAGGTAACGGTGCCTGTTTTATCAAGCACAACAATATCGGTTTTCCCCGTTTCCTCAAGCACGGTTGCCGTTTTGAAAAGAATACCTCTTTTTGCTCCCACACCGCTTCCAACCATAATGGCAACAGGAGTTGCAAGTCCCAAAGCACAAGGACAGCTTATTACAAGCACCGATATACCTCGGCTGAGGGCATAGCCAAAGCTTTGTCCCAAAATAAGCCAAATAACGGTAGTAAGGACGGCAACAGTCATTACGAAGGGCACGAAAACGCCCGACACCCTATCGGCAATTCGTGCAATCGGCGCCTTTGAAGCCGCGGCATCGCTTACCGTTTTTATAATTTTAGACAGCATTGTGTCCTCGCCAACGGCGGTAGCCTTGCATTTTATATAGCCCGATTTTACTATGCAGGCGCCCGTCACTTTATCCCCGACCGTTTTATCGGAAGGAATGCTCTCGCCCGTAAGCGCCGATTCATCCACCGAGCAGGCGCCGTCGGTAATTATTCCGTCCACGGGAACTATCTCCCCTGCCTTAACTATGAAAATATCACCTATTTCCACTTCCTCTACACTAACGCCTGTTTCCTCGTTATTACGTATTACGGTTGCTTTTTTAGGAGTAAGGCTCATTAGCCCCTTTAAAGCGTTGGTTGTTTTACCCTTAGCCTTAGCCTCAAGCAATTTCCCGACGGTTATAAGGGTAAGAATCATAGCCGCAGACTCGAAATACAAATTGTGAAGGTTGGCTGTTTGAGGATTTGCCGTCATTAAGAAAAGCTCAAAAACAGAATATATAAAGGCGGCGGACGAGCCTAAAGCAACAAGGGTATCCATATTCGGTGCACCCTTAATTACACCCTTAAACCCGTTTATAAAAAAACGCTGATTAATTACCATAACAAAGCCTGCTAAAATAAGCTGACTCAGTGCTATTGCGGCTTCGTTACCCGTAAAAAATTCCGGCAACGGAAAGCCCCACATTGTGTGCCCCATGGAAATATACATAAGCAGTATTAAAAAGACGAGGGAGCAAGCAAGTCTTTTAACGAGCCTTTTTACGTCATCGTCGGTTCTATCCTCGTTGCTTTTAATTTCTTTACCCGCAAGAATGGCTCCGTAGCCTGCTTTTTCAACGGCCTTTATAACGGCTTCCTCGCTAACGCTTCCGCTAACCGTCATAGAATTTGTAAGAAGATTAACGGTGCAGACATCTACTCCGCTAAGCGCCTTAACAGCCTTTTCAACCCTTGCACTGCAGGCGGCGCAGCTCATTCCCGTAATATTATACTTTTTCATTTCATCAGCTTCCCTAACGTATTAATAAGTTCATCAACAGTATCAAGCTTATCCGCCTTTATATCATTTGCTACACAGCTTTTAATGTGAGAAGCAAGCAGCTCACGGTTAAAGGCGTTAAGCGCGGCAGTAACAGCCGAAACCTGTATAAGAATATCGGTGCAGTAGGCATTCTTTTCAACCATACCCTTAATGCCTCTTATTTGTCCTTCAATACGGTTAAGACGGTTTATTAAAGCGCTATATTCTTCCTTTTCGCGGATTTTAGTTTTGCAGTTACAGTTTTCGCTCATCGGACCACCTCTTTCTGCAATTAATTATATACCCCCGTGGGGTATATGTCAATAAATTTTCATATTGCAAAAATATAGGCGCTATTGTATTATATTACAAAGGGAGTTGATATATATGAAGGAAGAGTTTTCCCGCACAGAAAGGATTATAGGCGAAAAAGCCGCAAAAAGGCTTGACGACTGCAGAGTTGCCGTTTTCGGTGTAGGCGGTGTAGGAGGGCATGCCGCGGAAGCTATTGTACGTGCAGGTGTAGGCGGTATTGACCTTATTGATTTCGACACCATTTCCCTTTCCAATATTAACCGTCAGCTTGCCGCCCTTCACAGTACGGTAGGCCAAAAGAAGGTAGAGGTTTTAAAACAACGTTTTCTTGATATCAACCCCAATTTAGCCGTTAATACCTTCCCCGTTTTTTACGGTGCCGACACTGAAAACGAATTTGATTTAGCCGCTTACGACTATATCGTTGATGCTATTGACAGCGTAAACGCAAAGCTCCTTTTAATTGAAAACGCAACAAAATCGGGTGTTCCCATTATCAGCTCAATGGGTGCAGGAAATAAGCTAAACCCTACCGATTTTAAGGTTGCCGATATTTACAAAACAAGCGTTTGTCCCCTTGCAAAGGTTGTTCGTACCGAGCTTAAAAAGCGCGGTATCAAAAAGCTTAAATGTGTATATTCCGAGGAGATACCGTTAATTAAGGCTACCCCTCCGGGAAGTGTTTCTTTTGTGCCCTCCGCAGTAGGTCTTATTATTGCAGGCGAGGTTATTAAGGACTTAATTAAGGAGTAATTTTAAACAATGAAAAAAGCCGAAATCGGTATTTCACTTAATCACAGCTACGCTTTACCAACAAAGGAAGTTATAAGGCTTGTGTCAAAAATCGGTTTTAACGCCGTATCTATTGAATGGAAGGAAGACGTAAACCTAAAAGAGCTTTGTTCTCTTGCAAGAGAAAACGGACTTTACGTTCAGTCCTTTCACGGCCCGTACAGGGGTGCCGCCGATATGTGGAGTAATAATGAAACGGCAGTAAATAAAGCTAAAGAGCAATTAATTTCCTGTATTAAGGACTGTAAAGAAAACAGCGTACCCGTTATGGTAATTCATTGTTGGATAGGCTTTGATTATACCGATACACCAACCAAAGAAGGGCTTAAAAACTACGGTGAAATTATTGCTCTTGCCGAAAAATGCGGCGTTAAGGTTGCTTTGGAAAACACCGAAGGGACCGAATTTTTAGGTGCACTATTAGATAATTTCAAAAGTGAATATGTTGGATTTTGCTATGATTCCGGTCACGAATTATGTTATTCCCCGATGGAGAATTTAACCGAAAAATTCGGTGACAGACTGCTTATGTGCCACCTTAACGATAACCTTAGTATAAGCGATAAAAACGGCAAAATTTCAGACTACGACGACCTTCATTTACTTCCCTTTGACGGTATAGCAGACTGGGATAATATTGTAAAAGGTCTTAAAAAATCAAAATCGCTCCCCTTTCTTAATTTTGAAGTTAAAATAAATAATAAATTCGGCAGAAAGGAATGTGAAGCTTACGCCGCTATTACAATTGAGGAATACTTTACCGAGTGTTATAAACGAGCGTTAATAATTGCCGAAAAATACTTTTAAAAACATTAAAACCGTGAGATAATTCTCACGGTTTTTACTTTAGGTTGTAGACTCTTTTGCATCAATTTTTATTGTTTCCCCCGGATTAATGCTGTAAATTCCGCCATCCTGCATAAACCAGATTTTCGTGGCGGTGGGGTTATGTATTACTGTGGAATCGGCAGAAAAAACAAGGTGATTATATGCTTCTACGTATTCGTAAATTTCAATATTTGTAGCATACCATGTATCTTCCCGGTTCGCTAAAATCTTAAGCAAATCGTGCATATGTTCCCAGTTATTTCTTTGGTTGAATTCGTAAGAATGTCCCCAGACGTAGAAAAGTCTCGGTTGGCGGTTGGTGTGGTATCCCTCTTCGCATTTAAGTTCTACAAACTTTTGCGCCCACTGGAGAGAATACGCATGATCGTGATGCATTGTAGGAACCCAGTTAAGCCAGTCGGTTGGAAGTTCAAAGGCATCGTTTTCACCGCCCAGGCTTCTGCCGTAGACAATATCAAGATTTTTCATATATTCCCTGATATTTTCGTAATTTGCGCCATTTTCCATTCTTTTAATACCGGAATTAGGATAAGCCATACCCCTGATAATTCCGCCGAACATTTCTTCAAGTTTTAAGCGGCAGTTAAGATATTCCTTAATTCCGTCAATGGGGCGCACAACACCGGGGGCGATGTGCTTATCACCGTGAACAGCAATTTCGTGACCGCCGTCCACAATATATTCCTTAATTTCTTCTTTATTAAGGTACCAATCACTTGCGCCGACACAGGAGCTGTTAATGTTAAAGGTACCCTTCACGCCGTATTGGTTAAAAATAGGAGCAAGGTCTTTGTCCCAACGGCAACCGTCATCGTAACTAAAGGTTACTGCTTTGGGAAGTCCTCCCGGGAAACGCAAATATCTGTACTTCATTACTTTACACTTCCTAAATAATCAAAATGTTTAAGCCAGGTTCTGAGTAGTTCAGACCACTGTCCAACGCTGTCGTTATTTAGAGCAAGCCCCAAGCCGTGAGGACCGTTTGGGAACAAATGCATTTCACAGGAAACGCCGTTATCCTTTAAAGCAGATGCATAAACCAAGCTGTTTTTAACGTTAACACCGCTATCATCAAAGGTATGCCAAATAAATGCCTTCGGAGTTTTTTCACTTACTCTGTTTTGAGAAGAAAGATAATTTATTAAGTCTTCATTATCCTTTTCATCACCTAAAAGATTGTTTTTGCTTCCAATATGACCAAATCCCGAAAGAGCAATAACGGGATAACAAAGTATTTGGAAATTAGGTATAAAATCAATTTCGTCTATTTCATCCTTATTAGCAAGCACGTTGTCGAAGGAATCAAAAACGGTTGAAACCGTTGCGGCAAGGTGTCCGCCTGCCGACGAACCCATAACGCCTACCTTATTAGGGTCAATGCCGAATTTTTCAGCATTATACCGCACGTACTGTACTGCTCTTCTTGCATCAAGAAGCGGTAGCGGATGGGTGTGAGGAGCAACTCGGTACTCACACACAAAAGCATTCATACCAAGGGTATTAAAATATTCTGCGTAACCTTGGCCCTCGTGTGGAGCGCGAAAATGATAACCGCCACCGGGAAAAATCACTACGGTAGCATTACTTGTTTTTTTAACAGCAGGATAAAATTCCAATACGGGCTCTTCCTCGCAAAGTCCGGGAATATTTTCCCAAAGTTTAATTTTTTCCATCATAATATAACACTCACCTTTTCTCCGATTTCAATCGTATTATAATCTACTCGGCAATCATATGCAAGAATTTTCACACCCGATTTTTCCGCAGTTTTAAGAATTTCGGCAAATTCGGGGTGCGTTTCAGCGTTTGGTGTAAATTTCCGTACCCCTTTCATTTGTATAACAAACAGAATGTATGCGTCATACCCTTCATTTTTTGCCGCTATAAGCTCTTTTATATGCTTAACGCCACGAAGTGTCGGTGCATCGGGAAACATCGCTACACCGTTATTTTCAAGGGTGACACCCTTTACCTCAACAAAAGCCTTTGTAGCTTTATCGGCAACGAAAATATCAAAGCGAGAATTTTTATAAGTCACTTCCCTTTTTATTACGGCAGCTTTTGAAAAGATTTCACCCTTTTTAAGATATTCTTCAGCAACGTCGTTTGGAATTTGAGAGTCCATATTTATAAGAAGAGCTTTCCCGTTTTCCCGTATTTTTTCTACGGCAATAAGGTCGTACTTAGTTTTACGGCTTTCCTTATCCGACACACTTAAATAAACGGTAGCGCCCTTTATAAGCAGTTCTTTACACCTGCCGGTGTTTTTAACATGCACCGTTTCTTCTGTTCCATTAATATTAACCTTAGCTATAAACCTGTTAGGTCGGCTTATAAATTCACCTTTAATAACGTTTTCGTATTTCATAAATTTATATTACCACAAATAATTTATGCCTGCAAGTCATTAACCTAAAAACTAAAAAAGAGCCTTGCGGCTCTTTTTTTAGTTATAGTGCTTGTAGCCCGGATGTTTTCCGGTAACCTTATAATAGTTTTCTCTTAAATCAAGAAGTTTATCAATTTGGGGCTTTTCGATTTCCTTTGCTCCGCCGAGCAGATGGGCTGTAAGAGAAATTTTTGCAAAAAGCTCCAGAGTTTCCATACGGTAGTAGGCGGTGATAAGGTCACAGCCTACCGTTAAAGCGCCGTGATTCTTAAGCAAAAGCACGTCGTGCTCAGCAAGGTAAGGCGCAATAGCCTCGGGTACCTCGTTAGTACTCGGTGTGCCGTAAGGGGTAAGCGGAATAGAGCCTATTGCAATAACGGTTTCTATCATAGAGTATTCATCCATACTCTTTCCTGCTACGGCATAACCCGTTGCTGTGGGGGGATGAGCGTGAACAACTGCTCCAACATCTTCTCTTTCCTTATAGCAACGAAGGTGCATTTTAATTTCACTGCTGGGCTTATAGCCGGGCTCACCCGCTATAACCTCGCCCTTATCGTTAATAATAACCAATTTATCGGGGGTAATAAAGCTTTTACTTATGCCCGTAGGGGTGGCAAGAAAATTACCGTCGGGAAGCTTTACAGATACGTTACCGTCGTTGGCGGCAACCCAGCCTAATTGCCACATTTTATGGCAAACGTCACAAATCTGCTCTCTGATTTCCATATATTCCATAAATTCAACCTTCTTTTAATTTGCACAATTTTTATTTACATAGCATAAATTTGAACAAAATTTTTTTTACAGAGCCGCATTGCAGTGAGCGGTGCTGTACCAATGTGTACCGCCCCCGAACAAAAGGCGGCTATGGGATAATTTTTGCCAAATTTATTCATACAGCTTTTCTGCCCATTCTATAATGGGAGTGTTATCGTCAAGTGAATGCGGATGATGCTCACAACCCGCCTTTATAACTACTGTAATAGGCGCGCCTGCTTTTTTATACTTTTCGGCAAGCAAAGCGCCGTTTTCCTCATAAGGGACTGTTGTATCGCTGTCTCCCGCAACAAGAAAAACGGGGATATTATTTTCAATTAATTCCTCTACCCTGTCAATAGGATGATTACGGTAGTTGATTAAGTCCTTTAAGGTTAGTCCCGTTGCATTTATAAATTCTTCAACCGAATCAAAGGGACTTCTGCCGACACCGAAGGGACAAGACAGAAGGTTCATAACGGGAGCATCTAAATACATTCCTTTTACAAACTGCGGGTACTCTGCGCCAAAGTAAACGGCTTGCATACCGCCGCAGGACATACCCTCCAAAACGCATTTTTCATTAAGAGAAAATTCGCTTATAATAAACTCGCAAAGCCTTGCTCTTCGCTTATTATCAGCTTCACAAAACCACCTTGTGTCGTTTTCAACGTAGGCCAAATGCCAACCATTTTTGAGCATAGTGTTTTGGAAATTCGGGAACGCCCAAAAGTATTCGGTTTTTAAAATCCAAGGGTTATTTTGCTTAGGCTTATTCGGTGCATACAGGTAAGCCTTTTTACCCTCAAAATCAAATTCATAGGTTTTATAATCATCGTGTTCGGTAATTTTGTATTTCATTATACCACAACACCCTTTTGAAGCATAATATTGGCGTAAAGAGCGCCCTCACCCGTTGCAATAATTGCATAGGCCTTTTTTGCTTCCTCGTAAAAGGCGAAACGTTCAATTTCGCCAATTACGTCCACTTTACCCTGTTGCTCTTTTATAATTCTTTCGTATTCTCCCCAAATAGGTGTCTCTACGTTATCACCGGGGGTTACCTGCATTAAGGAAACAGGCTTCTCCACGTAGGTATCAAGAGGAAACAGCTTTAATACCGCTTCCAATACCTCGCAGGCACCGTGACCGTCCATACGGATAACCTTAGCATTTTTTCCAATGCTTTCAGCAGGAAAATTGCCGTCGGCAATAACCAAACGGTCACTGTGTCCCATCTCGCAAAGCACCTTTAAAAGCTCGGGAGAAAGTATTTTCGGAATATTAAGTAACATAATTATCTCCTTGCAAAACGCTGCCGGCACCGTCTCCTGCTTATTTATAAAGAGGGCCGTATGCGGCACAGGCTCTGTAATCCTGACCTTCCTTATCCATACCGAATGCATTAAAAGAGGCAGGACGGAAAATCTTTTCTTCGGGTACGTTGTGCATACATACGGGAATACGGAGCATAGAGCACATAGTAATAAGGTCGGCGCCGATGTGTCCGTAAGAAATTGCACCGTGGTTAGCACCCCAATTATTCATAACGTCATAAGCTGATTTAAATGCACCCTTGCCTGTAAGTCTGGGAGCAAACCAAGTGCAGGGCCAGGTATAGTCGGTTCTCTTCCAAAGAGTGTCACTAACCTCTTCAGGGAGCTGAACAGTCCATCCCTCGGCAATTTGAAGCACGGGGCCTAAGCCCTTAACAAGGTTAAGTCTTATCATAGTAACGGGCATTTCAGCCTTGGTTTCAAAACGGGAGGAATATCCGCCGCCACGGAAATAACCTAAATCGGCAAAGTTCCAGGTGGTGTTTTCCATAATTGCCTTTTGGTCTTCCTCGGTAACGTTAAACCATTCTTTCATAACTGCATTACCGTTTTCATCCTTAGCGGCACCGTTGGCATCAAGACAGCAGGCACCCGAGTTAATAAGGTGAATAAAGCCGTCAGCCTCTTTAGCCTTACCCTCGATATCGTAGCCTGTTACACGCTTTACGGATTCTGCGTTCCAGCATGTTCTAACGTCGGCAAACATTTGAGCGCGGTTGGTAAGTAATTTCATAAACAGCATACCAATACCGTTAAGCACGTCATTTTCGGTTGCAAGAATATAAGGCTCCCTTGCGCCGTTCCAGTCAAAGGAGGTGTTAAGCATTGCCTCGGGGAAGTCACAGTTGGGGTAGAAGTCGGTCCACTGGCGCTGACCCTGGAAGCCTGCGGCAATAGCGTTATGGCCTACCATTTCTTCCTCACAGCCCTCAGGAAGATTCTTGTTGCCGTTCATAAGGTCTTTAATTATAACCATCATTTTAACAACAAATTCCCACTGAGCATCCTTTTCTTCTCGTGTTTTCTGCATATTTTCGGGGTTTTTGTCAAAGCCCTCTATACAATATTTCTTAGCCCAGGCAAGAGCCTTTTCAAATTCGGCTTTATCGTAAATACCCTCGCTCATTCGTCTGATAATCTCAACCTCATCAACAGACTCAACTCTCATACCAAGGTATTCCTCAATAAACTCGGGAGAAATAATAGAACCGCCTATACCCATACAAATAGAGCCTATCTGTAAATAAGATTTTCCTCTCATGGTAGCAACTGCAACAGCGGCACGTGCAAAGCGGAGAATCTTTTCTGCAACATCACAAGGAATTTCGGTATCGTCACAGTCCTTTACGTCGTTACCGTAAATGCCGAATGCGGGAAGACCCTTCTGAGCGTGGGTAGCAAGAACCGAAGCAAGATACACAGCACCGGGACGCTCGGTACCGTTAAAGCCCCATACTCCCTTTATGGTTAAGGGGTCCATATCCATAGTTTCAGCACCGTAGCACCAGCAAGGAGTTACGGTAAGGGTAATATCAACACCCTCTTTTCTAAACTTATCAGCGCAAGCGGCGGCCTCACCCACACGACCGATAGTAGTATCGGCAATAATAACCTTTACTGCTTCGCCGTTAGAATACCTTAAGTTTTCACTAATCAGCTTAGCGGCACTTTTAGCCATATTCATAGTTTGAACCTCAAGGCTTTCTCTTACCTTAAGGGGGCCTCTTCTTCCGTCGATAGTGGGACGGATACCTATAACGGGATAATCGCCAATTAATCTGTTCTCTGCCATTTTTATTACCTCCTGAATAAAAATAAATATTTCTAATTGAATTATATTTCCTTTTATGATAAAATACAAGTGCATTTAAGGCTAAATATTTGCACAAAAGTCACTTTTTTGGAGGAAATAATGAAGGATATACAGTTTAACGAAAGAAAACAGCACGGTTTACCCGATTTCCCTTTTCAGTATTACTATATAAATTCGCTCCATCCGCAATACGTTATGCCGCTGCATTGGCACGGAGAATTTGAATTAATAAGGGTTTTAAGCGGCAGCTTTGAATTATACCTTGATAACAAACCGTTAACGCTAAACGCAGGCGATTCCGCAATTATCGACTGTACGACAATGCACCGCGGAACACCAAATAACGCAATATATGAATGTGTTGTATTTAATATTTCTATGCTTTATAAAAAGAGCAACGATATAGTACGTAAATATTTACGACCAATCGCTCACAAAAAGGTTTCGGTTGAAAAGCTGCCCAAAGGCAACACCAAGGCTGTTATAAACGAAATATTTGACACCGCCGAAAAGCACGAAAGCCTTTATGAATTGAAAATGCACAGCCTTTTGTTTGAGTTTTTCCTAAAGCTTTACGAGGAGGAGCTTATTAAAAACCAAGAAAAACACAAAAACACAAAGCAAATGGAAATAATAGGAGAATTACTCGATTGGATAGAGGAAAATTACACCGAAGTCATTACTCTCTCCACCCTTTCCGAAATTTCAGGGCTGAACCAAAAATACCTATGCCGCTTCTTTAAGGAGTACACGGGCAGAACGCCTATTGATTACATAAACAATCTTAGAATAGACGCCGCCTGCCATGAAATTGAGCACAGTAATATGAGTGTGACCGAAGCGGCGTTAGCCAGTGGCTTTAACAGTATCAGCTATTTTACCAAAACCTTTAAAAGGTACAAAAATATGTCACCGAGAGAGTATATGGCAATGAAATAAGTGTTATAAACGGCCCTGCTGTTTTTAAAGCAATCACTCTTTAGAAATATCTCGCCTTTTGCGAGGTATTCTAAAGAATATCACTATTAAAATATTTTCTCTTGAGATAGTAAAACGGATGTGCAGAAATTCTACACATCCGTTTAATATTTGTCTTATACCGTAACAAGCAGGGTTTATCTTTGTCACAATTTTAAAATTACAATTTGTGAAATACTGCTTTTCTTTTTTCAAAAGTACAAACATATCCAAAAATATCTTTGGCAATTTCAAGCGCTCCCGCTATATGCTGTCCCACACGGGAAGCATCGTGAGCATCCGAACCGACCGTAATAACCTCGCCGCCGAGCTCACGAAATCTTTTTATGAAATCAATAGATGGCAGAAAGTCACCCACTCTATCAACACCGCTTGTGTTTATTTCCATACCCTTACCGTTTTGAGCGAGCGTCTTCATAATCTCATCACAAATATCCGCATAATCTTTATAGTAAAGGGGCTTACGTGTAGGACTATGCTCCGATTTACAAACATAATTTAGATGCCCGAGCACATCAAAGTTGTTTTGACTTTTTACACATTCAAGCGACTGCAAAAGATATTTTTCGAATGCAGTATCAATACCATTGTGCGTCCAAAATGCTTCATAATACGGGTCATATCCGCCCGCAAAATGCACCGAACCTATAACAAAATCAAAATCATATAAACGAAGCAAGTCATTAAGTTCTTTTTGATTCCAGGTGGTAAGACCAAATTCAACACCGCGGCGAATTTTCACCTTTGGAGAAACAATTGAATCATAGGCGGTACGGTATTGCTCAATTGTAAATAAATCGCGTTTATCTTTATAAACATCGTTAAAATCATAGTGGTCGGTGAAGCAAATTTCTTTTAGCCCCGCTTTTTCGGCAGCCATTACAATATCAGCAGGAGCACATGAAGAATCAAATGAAACCTTACTATGTAAATGGTAATCAAACATTGTTTTTTCCCTTCTGCATTCAAACTTTTTTATTATCCGAATTTTTGTGTCGCATCATTGCAATAATTATAGAACATATTGTTAGAATATCACCGATTGCCGAACCATAAGCACGGCTTAAAAGGTTATATACGAACCAAAAGGGTGAACCTAAGAGTGAAACACGGCGAATTATCTTTTCGCTACTTATCCAAAAAGCACTGGTATGCAATAAAACACCCGTAAGTGAAAATAAATCAAGCCAACTCTTGTTGTAAATGGCAACAATTCCTCCCGCAACGATTATACAAGCGTTTATCGAAATTAATACTGCCTTTGTATGTTTTTTAATAAACTCGGTATGTTTTTTACCTGCAATGATAGAAGAAATTGCCCCTAAAATATCAAGCACAGCACCCGAAAAAGCGCCCAACAATATATACTGTAAAATATATAAGCAACGAGAAACCGTGTTGAAGAGTATAATATTTTTTCTCTTTTTTTGCTGATAACTAAAAAGAAAGGTTGCTACTGCAAGTAATCCAATTATCTGAGGTATCATATCCATAATTGCTCCTTTATGCAGCATTTTGCAGGGTATATTATATCACAACTATGTTAAAAAGCAACCTCAATGTAAAAAAATCCGCCCGAGAAATCGGGCGGATAAATTTTGCTTTATAAATCTAATTACTTAGATTCTTTAATTGCAGCCTGTGGTGCAATATATCGAGCGATGAGAACAAATTTTAGAACTGTCCTTAAGCGTCCGACCCTTATGAACCGTCGGTGTTTTATTATTGTGCGCCTAATTTAGTAATAACTCCTGCAAGATAAAGCTTAAGGGTTGCAAGGTCGGTTGTGTCAATCTCTCCGTTTTTGTCAACATCAGCGCCGTCGCTAATTGTTTGGGTTACACCTGCAAGATATAGCTTTAATACTGCAAGGTCGGTTGTGTCAACCTTTCCGTCACCGTTAACGTCTCCGAGAAGTACTTCTGCCGTTTCTTTTAAGAACACCTTAAGCATGGGATAACCGTCGGTTACAACAAATTTATCCCCTAAGGGCATATTTGTAAGTGCGTTTTCGCCCTGCATT
>JAFVIF010000058.1 GCA_017474125.1 Clostridia bacterium | reverse complement strand
TGACCCGGTGCTTATTGTTGTAATAGTTTGCAGTGTGTTGGCTGTAATTGCGGCTGCAGTCATTCTTCTTGTATTCAAAAAGAAGCGCACAAACAAGTAGTTCTAAAAGAAAACAGAGGTAAATTTACCTCTGTTTTTGTTTGTTTTTGTTTATATATACTTTATGATGGGAAAATTGTAATTAATTTGTAACTTTTTTTAAATATTACTTGCAATTTTACTCTATTTTTTGTACAATATATTTGTGATTATATATAAAAATGAGGGGACGTGCACTATGTCAAATCGCTTATTTCAGTCTGTGATTCATCAAATGAAGGATTCTATCGATAAAACCTTCGGTGTATTGGATGAAAATTATACTATTATTGCCTGTAGTGAGCTGGGTCGAATTGGCGAAGCTATGAACATTCCTACCGATATGGGAGTTGCCGAGCAGGCTACCAAGCTTATGGGATATACCTTTAAGGCTGTTAATCCTTCACAAAACGGCGACTATACCGTTTTCGTTGAGGGTGACGATCTTATTGCTGAAAAATACTGCTCTGTTATTGCAGTTGCTTTTATGAATATTAAGTTCTATTACGATGAAAAGTACGACAGAGGCAACTTCATTAAGAATATTATTCTCGATAACATTCTCCCCGGTGATATTTATTTAAAGGCGAGAGAGCTTTATTTTAATTCCGACGTTATGCGTACCGTTATTCTTATCCGTGTGAATGAGCCGGGTGACGTTTCGGTTTACGATATTATTCAAAATCTTTTCCCCGACAAGGCTAAGGATTTTGTTATTAACATTAACGAAACAGATATCGCTCTTATTAAGGAAACCAAGCCGGGTATTGAGGATAAGGATATCGAACAGCTTGCTACCACCATTGCCGACACCTTAACAGGCGAGTTCTACGCTCACGCTACCATTGGTGTAGGTACTACCGTGGACAACCTTAAGGACTTAGCAAGGTCCTTTAAGGAAGCGCAAACCGCACTTGAGGTTGGTAAGGTATTTGATACCGACAAAACTATTGTTTGCTACAACAGTCTTGGTATTGCCCGTCTTATTTATCAGCTTCCCACCACACTTTGCGAATCCTTCCTTAAAGAGGTATTTAAGCGCGGCTCAATTGAAAGCCTTGATCAGGAAACCTTATTTACCATTCAAAAGTTCTTTGAGAATAACCTTAACGTTTCCGAAACCTCGAGAAAGCTTTTCGTTCACCGTAATACCCTTGTTTACCGTCTTGAAAAAATCAAGAAGATTACAGGCCTTGACCTGCGTGAATTTGACCACGCTATTATATTTAAGATTGCACTTATGGTAAATAAGTACTTAAAGTCTAACCCCATTAAATATTAATAAGACTGAATAGGCTTATTATAACGCATTTTTGCGTTTAGTGAATTATAATGGTTAAAAAATACGAAATGAGTGAATTTTTGTGACTGAAGAAAAGCAAACAGCCGCCAAAAAGGAAGCTCCCATAATTGAGTTTAAGGGTGTTTCCAAGGTGTATACCAGCGGCACGCATGCTCTCAATGACGTCAATATAAAAATCAACGATGGCGAATTCGTTTTCGTTGTAGGTGCCTCGGGTGCAGGTAAAAGTACCTTTATGAAGCTTATTATGCGAGAGGAAAAGCCTAATACCGGTTCAATTATAGTTAACGGCTTTAATCTTCCTAAAATGAAGCATAAGCAGGTACCGTTTTTCAGAAGAACGATGGGTATCGTTTTTCAGGACTTCCGCCTTATCCCTAATATGACCGTGTACGAAAACGTTGCTTTTGCAATGCACGTAACGGGTGCCGACGATAAGCAAATACGTATTCAGGTTACAAAGGCGCTGTCCCTTGTGGGCCTTCACGAAAAGGCGCGTTCAATGCCAAATCAGCTTTCGGGCGGCGAGCAGCAGCGTGTAGGTCTTGCGCGTGCCCTTGTAAATAATCCAAGGCTTATTATTGCTGATGAGCCTACGGGTAACGTTGACCCGACGATGTCTTATGAGATAGTTTCTCTTCTTACTGAAATTAATAAAAGAGGAACAACCGTACTTATGGTAACCCACGACCACGACCTTGTACGTGATTTCGGTCATCGCGTAATTATGTTGGAAAAGGGTAGAATCGTTGCTGACAATGCTGGAGGTAAGATACATGAAAATCAGTAGTATGAAATATCTTACCAAGGAAGGCTTTAAAAGTATTTGGACAAATCGCCTTATGTCGTTATCATCTATCGGCGTTTTGGTGGCTTGTATGGTGCTTATCGGTATTGCACTTTTGCTTTCCTTCAACGTAAATAAAATGGTTGGTGACCTTGAAAACCAAAACGTAATTTTAGTTTTCTTTGATGATTATAATGCCGCTCTTTACGGGGAAGGCCGTTTGGTTCCTCCGGGTGCCGAGGTTGATGAAAACGGTATTTGCGACCAAATGTATACCGTTCATAATACCGAAGAAGCAAAGGCTGTTTGTGAAGAGCTTAAGAAAATAGACAACATTAATACCGTTGAATATATTTCAAAAGAAACTGCCCTTGAAATGATAAAGGATATACTTCCCGAAAAGGACGTTGATTATTTCGCCGTGCTTGAGGAGGCAGGGGAGAATCCTATGTCGGATGGCGCAAAGATTACTATGGTTGACCTTGAAAAATTTGATGCCACCGTATCTGCTATCACTTCGACAAAGGGTGTTGATTCCATTCAGTCCCAAAACGGACTTGCTGAAAAAATAACGGGAATCAAAAACGGTATTTTTATTGCAGGCATTGCAATTATTTCAATACTTCTTATAATCTCTCTCGTTATTGTTTCAAACACCATTCGCGTTACTATGTACAACCGCAAGCTTGAAATAAGCATTATGAAGGCAGTTGGCGCTACCGACAGCTTTGTAAGAATTCCGTTTGTGGTTGAAGGTGTTTCGATAGGTATTATTTCCGCGCTTTTATCCTTGGGCGTTCTTTATTGCTGTTACCGTGTAGCGGTTGAGGCTATACTTTCGGCAATCGGAAATTATACACTTATTCCTTTTTCCTCGCAGATTTGGTTACTTTTAGGTGTGTTCGTTGCTATCGGTGTTGTAGCAGGAAGCCTTGGAAGTATTATTATGATAGGCAAATACTTAAAGCGCGAGGGTAGTGAATTTGCCGCAATTTAAGGAGTTTTTATGAAAAAATCATTAATCATTAAGTTACTGGCAGCCTTTTGTTGCTTCGTGCTTATATTTACTGCAATCGTTCCCGCCACTCCCGTTTCAGCGGCTAAAACCTTGCAGGATTACAAAAACGATCAGGCAGCCGCTAAAAAGGAGCTTAATAAGCTTAAGGCACAAAAAGCCGATCAGCAGAAAATTAAAAATGCACTTGATAAGCAAATTGCTTCCACTCAAGCGCTCATTGACGAATGCTTAAGTCAGCTTAACACTCTTAACGGACAAATTTCCGAAAAGCAGGCTGAAATTGATAGGCTTAATGAAAGTATGGCTGATGATAAGGCGCTGTTTAAAAAGCGTATTCGCGCTATTTATATGAGCGGCTCGGGCAATAATTTGCAAATTCTTATGGGCGCCGAAAGCTTTTCCGATTATCTTGTGCTCGCTGAAATGACCAAATCGGTTTCGGCAAAGGACAGCAAGGTTATTCAAAAAATAGTTGACGTTGTTAAAAAAATAGAGGTTGAAAAGGCCGATATTGAAAAAATCGCCGACGATCAGGATGAAATTAAGCAGGAGCTTGATACACAGAAGAAAAATCTTAAATCTCAGGTTGCCGAGGTAAACGGCGTTATAAAGGAATTGAATTCCGACATTTCCGCCGCACAAAAGGATTACGATAAGGCTTCAAGCGAAATTGATAAAATGACTGCTCCTCAGGCGGGTAACAGCAACCTTACTGCAAGCCCGACACAGTTTTTGTGGCCTGTGCCCGGATATTACCGTATTTCGGCGGGCTGGCAGAGTAACGACAGCGTTCATAAGGGTACCCATAAGGGTATTGATATTTCTACCGGCGGTGTTGCCGCCAATATAGTAGCAGTTGACGACGGCTACGTTTACATTGTTAAAAATTCTTGTACTCATAACTACGGTAAAAGCCGTTCCTGCGGTTGTGGCGGCGGCTACGGAAACTACGTAGCTATTGACCACGGTAAGGGAAGTGACGGCAAAAGCTATAAGTCACTTTACGGACATATGACTAAGGCTTTGGTTAAAAACGGTCAGTACGTAAAGCGCGGTCAGGTTATTGGTAAGGTTGGAACTACCGGCTGGTCAACGGGTTACCACCTGCATTTGGAGATTATCGTTAACGGCACAAAGGTTAATCCCCGAAATTATAAGTATCAGCGTCAATGAGTAGTACTAAAACAAACCACCCGGGACTTATTATTTTGTTCCGGGTGATATTTGCTTTATTGACCCTCGCGATTATGGTTTATATTTTTATGCTGTCGGCAGAAAATGCTCAGCAGTCAAGCCAAACCAGCGCGGGTTTAATAGAAAAGGTTGTAGATACCTTTGTGCCTTCCTATAAGGAAATGCCTAAGGTTGAGCAGGAAAAATTGGTATTTAGCCTGCAGGACGTTGTCCGAAAGGCGGCGCATTTTACAATTTATGCCGCATTAGGCTTT
>JAFVIF010000057.1 GCA_017474125.1 Clostridia bacterium | reverse complement strand
TTGATTACTTAATTTCAATAAGAATCGTCGGGTCCTTTTTTGTTTGTCGTTGTTTAATTTTCAAGGTCCGTTCTGCTCACCTTTTCGGTGGACAGCTTGTATATTCTACCACATTGTAAAACCTTTGTCAAGAACTTTTTTCAAATCTTTTTAAAAGTTTTTTGCGGTATTTTTGCCGCCCATTTTTCGGACAGCTTTATTGTTATACTACATTTATTCCCCGTTGTCAACACTTTTTTTCAATTTTTTTAAACTTTTTTCACAAGGCTCCTCCAATGCCCTTAATTTTGCCAAAATTCGCTTTTCATTACGGGAAACCTGAACCTGTGTCATATTAAGCAGTTCTGCCGTTTCGCTTTGAGTCCTATACATATAATAACGCAGGTGTATAAGGGCCTGTTCTTCTTTGCTTAGTCCCTTTAGTAAAGTGTCGACGTATATCTTATCGTTTATACGTTCTTCATCGCTTTCTATGGGCAAATCAATTTGGGAATAGCCGTCCTCGTCCTCTCTGGTCAAAGACTCAACGGGCATAAGGACGCATATTGCATCGCTCACTTCATTTTTATCAACACCCAGCGTTTCGGCAATTTCGCAAACCGTAGGCTCCCTGCCCTTTTCCTTTTCGAGCTGTTCTCTCGTTTTTGCAACCTTAAAGGACAGCTCCTTAAGACTTCGCGAAACCTTTATTGCACCGGTATCCCGAAACACCCGTTTTAATTCTCCTATTATAGTAGGTACGGCATAGGTTGAAAACATAAGGCCTCTTGCTTCATCAAACCCGTTTGCCGCTTTAATAAGTCCTATACAGCCAATTTGAAACAGATCATCATATTCTATCCCCCTGCCCGTAAACTTTCCCGCACAGGCACGCACCAGCCCGAAATTATCGGTTATAAGCTTTTCAACGTCAGGCATTACATTTTACTCGCAATTCAAGTTTTTTATTTAAGGTAACCGTTGTCCCCTTACCGATTACCGAACGCACCGATATATGGTCGGTGAAGCTTTGCATAACGGCAAAGCCGAGACCCGCCCGTTCTCCGCCTACAGTTGTATAAAGCGGCTCCATCGCCTTTTCTACGTCGGGAATACCGCAGCCCTTGTCCCTTATTTTTATTTTAATAAGGTTATCGGGGAATATTTCGACGGTTATGTATATTTTGCCTATACTGTTTTTATAGGCATGTACAATACAGTTCGTAACTGCTTCGGACACCGCAGTTTTTATATCGTTAAGCTCTTCAAGAGTTGGGTCAAGCTGTGTTACAAAAGCGGCTACCGCGGCACGGGCAAAGTATTCGTTGGCCGAGCAGGACTCCATAGTCATAGTAAATTTATTTATCGTTTTCAATTTCAAATCCTCCTAAATCCATTTTTGCAAGCCTGCCTATACCCGCAAGCTTCATTACCTTTGTTATTTGGGGCGACGTTCCCGTAACGTGCAGAGCCGCACCCGTGCGTTGCAGATTTCTGAACCTGCCCATTACAAGCCCTATGCCCGAGCTGTCCATAAAGCTGACTTGTGAAAAATCCATTATCAGCAACGTTGGGATATTCAGTTCAACAGCAGTATCAATCGCCTCTCGCATTTCCCTCGCGCTGTGATGGTCAAGCTCACCGCCGAGATAAGCGGTAACCACCTCGCCCTTAACGCTTATTTTCACCGACATTTTATTACCTCCGTTATTTTAATAAGCTGATAATGGTATTGTAGCATAGGCAAAATAAAAAACCTGTCGAAGCAGGTCGGCAGGTTTAATTTTTTTATAATTGATTTTAATATATGACAACACATTGTGACTCAAGAGCAATATACCTTGATTTAACTGTTTTTAAATCATATTCCACAATGCCCCTCATAGGGTCGGAGATAATTGCCACACTGCGTTCCAGATCATAACCAATAAGAACAAGACAATGCTCCGGCGTGATCCATCGCACAGTACTTCCGTCTTCAACAATCCATTCATAGGCATAATACGGCTTTGCCATATTAAGAGTGCCCCAGATAACAACGGGTCTTCCGCTTTCTATTTCAAGAAGGAGCTGTTCAAAGGTTGAACCGCTGCAATTGTACGCTACGAGATTGCTTCCCTGCTCTTCAAGGTACTTATTAGCAGCTTCGGTTATTGGCTGAGCATAACAGCCGAAGCCCGAGCTGTATCTGGGATTGCCCACAAACACACTCCAAAAGTTTTTGCTTGTATTTGATTTGGGAAGATAATTATCCGCCATTTCCGTTTTTGTAACGTTATAGCCGTAATAATTCAGCACCGTAGTAAGAGAGGTTATTTCACAGCCTGTAGGAAGCTCGGGTCTTTGAGGCAGATAATCAACGTCCAGCTTCACACTTTTTTGAGTAAGCATATAATCATCAATAGACACGTTTGGAACAGAGACGGGAGTTTTTACTACAGTTGAAGGTACAGAAGAGGTGATTGTCGAGGGTTCATTCCAAGGCTCCGAATTAAGACCCATAGAATACTGAGAGTCTTCCTCAAGAAACGCCTCCTCCTTTGATGTTTCCTCCTCTTTTTCTTCTTCCTCCTCTTCCTCCTCATAATAAACAGGTTTGCTTGCTGAGCTATTATTCTTAAACTTGGAATCGGAACAGGAAACCGAAAATACAGACACTAAAATCAACACACACAACAAATAAACGTATAAAAAATTTATTTTTTGCACATTTGCCACTTCCTTTTGTCGTTCTATAATATATAACGAAGCAAACAGTCTTTTTGTGACAAAACCTTTAAATAATAAATCGGAAGATTCCAAAATGTAATCTTCCGATTCTTTTACATATATACGTTTTACTGCATTGCCTTAAGGTCTTCAATGCTCTGGTTAATAAGAGCAATTTTATCTTCAACCTTTTTAAGCTTTTCACGCTGTTCGTTGAGAACCGCTTCGGGAGCCTTAGCAACGAAGCCGGGGTTATTCAGTTTCTTTTCAAAGAAGGCTTTATCATCAAGCGCCTTCTTTAAATCCTTTTCAAGTCGGGCAAGCTCGGCAGTTACATCCACAAGCTCATTCATAGGAATATAAATGTTAGCCGCGTCGGTAACAACACGCACTGCGCCCGATATATCAAAGTTTTCGCCAACCTCTACCTCGCTTGCGCTTGCAAGACGAATAAAGAAGGAAACGCCTGCATTAAATACGTCAGCGAAGCCGGTAGCAATGCAAACCTTTGCTTTTCTTGACGGAGGAACGTTCATTTCGCTTCTGCGGTTACGGATAGCCTTAATAGCATCCATAATCTTTTCAAAATCCTCTTCCTCTTTCGTAAAGTCAAGAGCCGGGTCGTATACGGGCCAAGCGCTTACCATAATAGAGTCACCGTTATGAGGCAAGGACTGCCATATTTCCTCGGTAATATAAGGCATAAAGGGATGGAGAAGCTTTAAGGTATTAGAAAGAACGTAAACGAGAACGCTTCTTGCGTTATCGGCGGCAGCTTCATCCTCACCGTTAAGGCGAGCCTTACAAATTTCAATATACCAATCGCAATATACGTCCCAAATAAAATCGTAAAGCTTTTGAGCGGCAAGACCAAGCTCGTACTTATCAATATTTTCGGTAACGTCCTTAATAAGCTTATTGTATTTGGAAAGAATCCACTTATCCTCAAGTGCAAGGCTTTCGGGCAAAGCGGTTACCTCGTCGCTCTTCAAATTCATAAGCAAGAAGCGGGCGGCATTCCAAATCTTATTGGCGAAGTTACGGCTTGCTTCAACACGCGCAGGTATATAACGCATATCGTTTCCGGGGCTGTTACCCGTAATAAGGGAGAAGCGTAATGCATCGGCACCGTAATTTTCAATAATTTCAAGAGGGTCAACACCGTTGCCCAAGGATTTGGACATCTTTCTACCCTGCTCGTCCCTTACAAGACCGTGAATAAGAACGGTATCAAAGGGAACCTCGCCTGTATGCTCAATACCGGAGAACATCATACGCATTACCCAAAAGGGAATAATATCGTAGCCCGTTACAAGGGTGTTGGTGGGATAATAATGCTTTAAGTCCTCGGTATTATCGGGCCAACCAAGGGTTGAGAAGGGCCATAAAGCAGAGGAGAACCAGGTATCGAGAGTATCAGGGTCCTGCTTAATATTTTTACTGCCGCACTTTGCACAGCAAACAGCATCGGTTTTGGAAACGGTAATCTCGCCGCAATCGGCACAATACCACGCAGGAATACGGTGGCCCCACCAAAGCTGACGGGAAATACACCAATCGCGTATGTTCTCAAGCCAATGGAAGTAAACCTTTTCAAAACGCTGAGGCACAAACTTTGTTTCACCGTTTTTAACAGCATCGATAGCAGGAGTGGCAAGAGGCTTCATTTTTACGAACCACTGCTTACTTACTCTCGGCTCAACGGTGGTGGAGCAACGGTAACAGGTGCCAACGTTATGGCTATAGTCCTCGATTTTTACCAAAGCACCTTCGGCCTCTAAGTCCTTAACGATAGCCTTACGGGCTTCGTAACGGTCCATTCCTGCATAAGCGGGATAATCGCTTGTGATTTTTGCATCGTCGGTCATTACGTTAATAACGGGGAGATTATGACGAAGGCCAACCTCGAAGTCGTTGGGGTCGTGAGCAGGAGTAATTTTAACAACGCCTGTACCAAAATCCATTTCAACGTAATCGTCGGCAACAACGGGAATTTCTCTATGAACGATAGGCAGAATAACGTTTTTGCCTATCATATCCTTATAGCGCTCGTCGTTGGGATTAACGGCAACGGCGGTATCACCAAGCAGGGTTTCGGGACGTGTGGTAGCAAGCTGAATATAGCCGCTTCCGTCAGCTAAGGGATACCTTAAATGCCAGAAGTGACCTGCCTGATCCTCGTATTCAACCTCAGCATCGGAAATAGAGGTAAGACAATGAGGGCACCAGTTAATAATACGCTCGCCGCGATAAATAAGGCCCTTATCGTAAAGGTTAACGAAAACCTCTTTTACAGCCTTATTACAGCCCTCGTCCATAGTAAAACGAAGCCTGTCCCAATCGCAGGAGGAACCGAGCTTTTTAAGCTGCTGAACAATTCTGCCGCCGTACTGCTCCTTCCATTCCCAAGCGCGCTTTAAGAAGCCCTCGCGACCGAGGTCTTCCTTAGTAATGCCCTCTTCCTTCATTTTTTCAACGATTTTTGCTTCGGTAGCTATGGAAGCATGGTCGGTACCGGGGAGCCAAAGGGTGTCAAAGCCCTGCATTCTCTTACAACGGATTAATGCATCCTGAAGAGTGTTATCGAGAGCGTGTCCCATATGAAGCTGTCCGGTAATATTGGGAGGAGGAATAACTATAGTATAAGTCTTTTTTCCTTCCTCTCTTTTTGCGTGAAAGTATTTACCCTCAAGCCAGAAGGAATACAGTCTGTCTTCCACGTCTTTTGGGTTATACTGTTTTGCTAATTCTTTTGCCACAAGAGCTTCCTCCGTATCATAAATACTCAATCCTATTTATAATATACCTTTATTTTAATTTTGTCAAACATTTAATGCATAAAACCAAAAATAAAGGTTAATATATAACTGTCGAAAGCATCGCGTTTGCATAGCCTTCGACAATCGCCCGAAATATCGGGCGATTTTTGTTTTACGTCAACCCGTGATGGAATTTTTCTCCTTTACCGACTCCGCAATCATCAAAAGTTCTTCTTTAGAGATGCTGTCACTACAACTGAAATAATGTTCGTAAACGCCGTCGCTTTTAATAAACATTCTTGTTTTACCGTTTGGAATATAAGCATAATATCCGCCGTTTATTTTTTCTGTAATTGCATTTTCCGTATTTATATTTCTTCCGTTTTCTAAATCACAGCTTTGAATATAAACAATTTTTTCGCCATTTAAATTTTTAAATATTTTTATATAGTCATAATCCAGGTTTTCTTCTTCAGCGAGAATATATCCTTTTGGAATATAGGTAGGCTCGTAATACACCGTAATTCCCGTAGTATTTGAGTCTTCCTTTTCAAAGATAATCGTTGAAAACTTTTCATAAACTTCAACAACAAAGCTTTTAACACCCTCTCTGAGAGCATCTACGCTAAGCACGGTGCTTGTCAAAGCAATTATTATAACCACTATAATTATAGCGACACGCTTTGCTCCGGTATTTATTAAACGAAACCACGGCTTTTTGTTCCTGTTTATAAGTTTTTCCATTTTCTTTTCAAGTTCTAAAGAAAAATCCACGTCCTTGATTTCCATTTGTTTATATTTTTCTGCTGCTAATTTACTGTAAATTTCCAAAGCTTTGTTTAATTTATGCATTTTGCTTTTCGTAAAGGTCATAGTTCCACCTCGTTTAAATATTTTTTTGCTCTTGATAGCCGTTTCCTAAGCGTTACAATCGAAATTCCGTTTATATCACATATCTGTTGATTGCTTAATTTGTAAAAATATTTAAGCATAACTGTATTTCGGTATATTTCGGGAAGCTTATCAATTTTTTTAAGCAAATCTTTTATATCCAAATCCTCACAACAGCTATCTATCATTCCGTCTAAACGCAGTTCTATTTGTTCTAAGGCTTTTTCTTTTCTAAGCATATCAATACAAACGCTTTTGGTAACTATCCCGATAAAATTAACGGTTTTATGGTCATATATAGCATCAATTTTGTCCAAATAATTAGTCAATTTCAAAAAGGTGTTATGTACTGCATCCTCGGCTAAAAACGAATTCCTCATATATTCAAAAGCAATGCTATATATAAGTTTTTTGTAATTAATATAAAGTTGTTCAAGCTTATCCTTTTCTTCCTGTGTATCAAGCACTGAAAGATATAAAATTAACATCCACATTACTCCCTTTCAAAAAACGGACAGCCAAGGTGCAATTACAAGCACCTTGGCTTAAGTGAGGTTATCTTAAACAGTAAAACTGTTTAATTCTATTTAAACACAGAGAACCGTCCCCTTGTCCCCCATCTTGTGTTCCTTTGCCGTCAGGCAACATCGTTTACGGCAAAGCCGTAACATCAGTTGTGTTTAACACAACATCATTTGCGAAGCAACTATTTGCCGTCCCCTGTCTTACCTAACGTTTCAATCTTAAAAGGATGTGGACTTTTTGATTTGGGGTCTAGAAGATATGATACCTTAACAATATCGTTATCTTCATTCGCACCCTTTAAAGCGTTGGCCTCTTCTGTAGTGTAATAATTTGAAAACGGAAATTCTACACTATTAACAACGAATGAGCAATCATAATTGGGGATATCACTTCCATTCAGCCAAAATTCCTCTATTACTAAATCTTCAATATTACCCTGTACAGAGAAATATTTACCGCCATTCAACAAAGAAACTGTTTGTATTGCTGTTAAAGAACTACTAGAAAAATATATAAGTCCAATGGAAAGGATAACTGTTGGGATAATTTTTAACAAAACAAATAATCCAGGTAATTCACGTGGTTTAAAAAGTATAAAATTAAAATAAATAATAACCGCCAGAAGTATAATAGCAATAATAATTCTCACAATAATTTGGCAATAAAGTTCTGACATATTTATTTGAAAAATGACCATACGTGCACTTCCTTTTTATCATAAGACAGGGTAAGACAGAGAACCGTCCCCTGTCTTATGTCTTATGTTATTTTGTGTTACTCACGCTCGTAACCGTCCATCGTCCGTTTTTAAAGAAATAGTTAACGGTTAAATTACGGGTATATTTTTTGATAGGCGTCATACTTTCGGTATTGTAAACGGCGATTTTTGTATCACAGGTTATCTTTAATGAATAAATATTTAAAAGCTTGACTTTTTTCTTTGCCGTCACCTTAACATATTCCTCAGCGTTAAGTTCATCTTCCACAATATGCATTTTAACATAATCACTTTGAGAAATAAAGGTGCGATAGGTTCTATCGTTAAAAACCTCTTCGATTTCGCTGAGCGTTCTGTTGTTTGCAGTTTTAAGCAAGTTATTCACTTTAACAAACGGAATAGCATAAAAAACAACTACTAATTGTATTATAACGATTAAAAACACTATTGGAATTATCCAATTTTTTTTACTACGCATATTACCACCTTTAAGACAGGGGACTAAGACAGAGAACCGTCCCCTATGTTAATGATTGTTTAATCAAAAACTATTTGTTCAACATCCGTAAATAGTTGTTTTATTTTTTTGCTGCCTAAATAATAAAAGTTTTTGTTGTATACATATTGTGATGTTGTTAAATTGTAGGATATGGTATGCAAAAAAGACGTTCCATTAAATAATATATAATCATCATTTTTGAAATCGTTTTTAACAAAAGCAATAAAAACAAAAGAAGCATTGGAAAATCTCTTTTTTGATAAACTATCAATAAATTTCACTATATCACTCAATTCTCCTTCCGCACAAATCTCATTCTTTAGTATTATGTAGTTATTATTTTTTTCTTTCCCAAAGGAGAATAAGGAATACATATCATTATTAATTGTGATTTGATTAAAAATATATTTCTCTTTTAGTGAAAATAATAATTTATCATTATATCTCATACCTTCACCTTTTTCAAACCACTTCGTAAGACAGGGGACGGTTCTCCGTCTTATACTTTCTTTATACATCTTTCAACTACTCCCTTACTTATGCCCGTCAATCTGCTTATTTGACGGACTGAACCGCCACAGGAATACAGTTTGAATACCAAGCGTGATTTCATTTC
>JAFVIF010000056.1 GCA_017474125.1 Clostridia bacterium | reverse complement strand
CGGTGTGCCTTCGGCACGATATAAATAATGTCGGCAAAGCCGACACATTAATTATTCAATATTCATCATTCATTTTTCATTATTCATTAATTTAAACAAAGAGGAGTTAATTATATTATGAAGGCTACTGGTATTGTAAGACGCATAGATGCCGGTGTTATTAAAACACCAAGGTATATATAGCAAAAGCGGAGTGAATTCACTCCGCTTTATATTTTTTGCGAAAGTCTGACGGTGACATATTGGTCAGCTTTCTAAATGTGCGGCTGAAATTACTGTTATCTGAAAATCCGCATTTTTCAACGATCTCCCCAATACTGCATTCGGTTTCGGCAAGCATCTGCTTGGCATTTGCCATACGGCAGGACTTAAGATATTCCATAACCGAAACACCGGTCGCCGCTCTGAAACGGTGGGATAGAGATGAGATGCTTAAGTTTTGCTGCTTTGCAAGCATCGCCAAGGTGAGCGGTTTATGATACTCATTTTCAAATTGCCTTTTAATCCTTGCAACAACATCATCGTAGCTGTTATCAAAATTTATGGTTGTGCATCTGTAAACGGTAATCAGCAATTGCTCTATCAATAACTGCTCCATTTCATCTGCCAGCTTGGATGAGTCGTTGTGCTCCGATAAAATGCGGTTAAAGGTATCTGTAATTTCTGCCTTATGCGCAGAAACATTGATAATATTGCAAAAATCAGCCGGTCGGTCGGTCAAAAGCGAATATACCGGGCTTTTTCGGTTAACAACGAACGGGTCAATATGCAAAACAAACCGCTCGTATTCGTCAGAGCAACCCGAAACCGAATGGTTTTCGTAACGGCTGAAAATTGCAATATCTCCTGCAACCGCACGGAGCATTTTGCCATTTACGCAAAAATCCACCCTTCCCTTTACAATGAATATAATTTGGTGGCAGTCGTGAAAATGGGGATGTTTATTAAGCGGATGGGAGGAATGGTAAACGGATTGTACCATACGTTGCATTGTTTATCACCTCGTTTTCAATTATATCATACAAACCTAATTTTGCAAGATTTACATAAATTTAAGCAACATTTATATAGTATACAATCGACTTTTGTATTATGATAATATAAAAGGAAGGGTTTATTATGCAAAAAGTGTATACGTCTACGGATGAATTTAATAAACAAAACAAAGAACTTGACACCGGTCTTCTCTTTGAGCAGAATACCGAAATATTAAAAACACCACTTAATATATGCGGTAAAACTGTGCCTAACCGACTTGTGTGTCAGGCAATGGAGGGTTGTGACGGTACCGCTGACGGCAGTCCCGATACTCTTACAAAGCGTCGCTATGAAAGATTTGCAAAAGGCGGCGCGGGACTTATCTGGTTTGAGGCCACCGCCGTTATGGAAGAAGGCAGAGCCAACCCTCGCCAGCTTTACATAACCGAGAACAATCTTGACGATTTTAAAGGTCAGGTCGAAGCCATAAAGGAAACGGCGCTGAAAACAAACGGCTATGAACCGATTGTAATTATGCAGGCCACCCATTCGGGAAGATACTCAAAACCTCAGGGAACGCCTGCGCCGCTTATAGCCTATAATAATCCGATCTTTGAAAAGGATAACCCGATTTTATCGGATAGAATTGTAACCGATGAATACCTTGACCGTGTGGGCGAGGCGCTTGTAAACGGTGCAAGACTTGCCGAAAGGGCAGGCTTTGACGGGGTCGATATAAAATGCTGTCACAGATATCTTAATTCCGAGCTTTTGTCAGCGTATAACCGCGAGGGCAGATACGGCGGAAGCTTTGAAAACAGGACGCGACTTCTGCGTGAAAGCATAAAGGGCGCTGTTGAAAATTGTTCAAATAGTTTCATCGTATCATCAAGACTTAACGTTTACGACGGTTTTCCTTATCCTTACGGCTTTGGCGTAAAGACCGACGGAAGTCTTGATTTCGACCCGACCGAGCCCGATCTGCTTATAAAAGAGCTTTACAAATACGGTGTGCGGTTGCTTAATATCACAATGGGCAACCCCTATTTTAACCCCCATGTAAACCGTCCCTATGCTCGGGGCGGATATGAGGCACCCGAGCATCCTTTAGAGGGGGTTGCAAGAGTTTTAAAAGGAACTGCAAAGCTCAAAGAATCAAACCCCGAAATGGCGATTATTTGCTCGGCGGTATCCTTCTTAGGTGTTGCTGCTCCCAATGTTGTGGCGGCGTTTATAAAAGAAAATAAATTCGATTTTGCAGGCTTCGGCAGAACGATTTTTGCCTATCCCGATTTTGCAAATGATATCTTAAAAAACGGCGGTATGGATAAAAATAAAATCTGTATTTGCTGTTCAAAATGCACCGAAATAATGCGCACACTCGGCGGTACGCCCGGTTGCGTTATAAGAGATAAGGACGTATATTTACCCATTTATCAAAAACAATGCGGAGGTCAAGCAAAATGAAAATAGCATTGGTTACAGGTGTTGCAGGCGGAATAGGTCTTGCAACGGCGGAAATTTTACTTAAAAACGGCGTGGCAGTTGTGGGAATGGATGTTGCTCCTACTATGCCTAAGGAATTAGAGGGCGAGTTTACATATTTTAGGGGTGACCTGAGTGATAAGGAAGCTCGAGAAAACTATGTTAAGACCGCTATGGATAAGTACGGCAAAATAGATATCCTCGTAAATGTTGCGGGGGTAGCGCCTAAGGTGAGAGCCGATATACTCGAAATGACCGAGGAAAGCTACGATTTTGTTATGAACATAAACACTAAGGGTACGCTTTTCCTGACACAGCTCGTTGCAAACAAGATGAAAGAAAACAAAGAGGGAAGCATTGTAAATATTTCCTCAATGTCGGGATATACAAGCAGTACCTCTCGCGGTGAATACTGTATAAGTAAAGCAGGAGTAACTATGATAACAACACTCTTCGCCGACCGTCTCTCTGAATACGGCATAACGGTAAACGAAATTCGCCCCGGCATTATTGCCACGGGTATGACCGAAAAGGTAAAGGCAAAGTATGATGCTTTGATAGATGGCGGACTGTTACCCATCAAGCGTTGGGGTGAGCCCGCAGATATTGCCAACGCCGTATGGACCCTTTGTAACGGCTCTCTGCCCTACGTTACGGGACAGTCCATCGACGTAGACGGCGGCTTCCATATAAGGAGACTGTGATGAAAACTTATACCTACGACTGTATCGTTATCGGCACGGGCGCGGCAGGCTATAATGCCGCTTGCCGCTTAAAAGAATTCGGTGTAAACGTTGCTATGGTTACCGAAGGAATAAACTGCGGAACCTCACGCAATACAGGAAGCGACAAACAAACTTATTACAAATTAGGTCTTTCGGGCGATAGCCCTGACAGCGTACACAAAATGGCGCAAAACCTCTTTGACGGCGGTTCGGTAGACGGCGATAACGCGCTTTGCGAGGCCGCTCTCTCTGCTCGGTGCTTTTTGAATTTGTGTGAGCTGGGCGTACCTTTTCCGGTAAACCGATATGGTGAATATATCGGCTATAAGACCGATCACGACCCCTTTGAAAGAGCCACTTCGGCAGGTCCCTTGACCTCAAAATATATGACCGAGGCCTTACAGAAAAAGGCCGAAGACCTTGACGTTAAAGTTTTTGACGGCTACCGCGTGGTAAAGCTTCTCAAGACCGACAGTCGGGTATGCGGACTTCTTTGCGTTTGCGGTGAGAAAACGGTGGCTTTTCGTTGCCGTGATATAATTATGGCAACAGGCGGCCCTGCAGGAATTTACGCCGACAGCGTTTATCCCGAATGTCATCACGGCTCAACCGGTCTTGCAATAGAAGCAGGTGCCAAAATGCAGAATCTTGCCCTTTGGCAGTACGGTCTTGCCTCCACTAAGCCCCGTTGGAACGTGTCGGGCACCTATATGCAGGTGTTGCCGAGGTTTGTATCTATTGATGAAAAGGGCAATGAGCACGACTTTTTATGGGATTATTTTACCGATAAAAACGAAGGACTTTCCCTCGTTTTCCTTAAGGGCTATCAGTGGCCCTTCGACCCTAAAAAAGCCGAAAAGGGCTCATCGCAGATCGATATGCTGGTCTACCGTGAGTGGGTTGAAAGGGGCAGAAGGGTCTATCTCGATTTTACAAAAAATCCCTTCCCTATCGACTTCAATAAACTCTCGAACGAAGCCTTTGAATATTTGAGCAAAGCAGGCGCAACCTTTGGAACTCCTATAGAGCGCCTTCAAAAAATGAATGCCCCTGCCATTGAGCTTTATAAATCAAAAGGCGTTGACCTTTATAGTGAATATCTGCCCATTGCTCTTTGTGCACAGCACAACAACGGCGGAATTGCGGTAGATATGTGGTGGCAGACCTCGGTAAAGGGACTTTTTGCTGTGGGCGAGTGCGCAGGCACCCACGGTATCGCCCGACCGGGCGGCTCG
>JAFVIF010000055.1 GCA_017474125.1 Clostridia bacterium | reverse complement strand
GGGATTTGTGAAATAACGCTTCGCGTTATGAAATAGCTGACGCTATGAAATACGCTGCGGCGTATGAGGGATTTATTTTATTTCACATTTTGCCGCTAAGGCAAAATATTTCATAATCCAAAGGATTATTTCATATTGCGTAGCAATATTTCATTTAATATGCTATAATATTTGCAGAGGTGATACTATGGGCAATGTTCTTGGCTCTTGGAGTGGTATGCGCAAATATTTAGAAAAGGAAATGTTGGCTGATACATTAAAGGGTAGAGTGAGATATAGTTGCACAACTTATCCCGGCATGGACGGTTGTTATATATTTGCGGTTTTTATTGATAATAAACCAGTAAAGCATTTTTCTTTTGATACGATATATTCATATTTGGGTCAAGCCGGATACAAAAAAGAAGAGAGAACCTGGCCGAAAATGTGGGATTATATTGAACAAAATCCAATTCATTTACGTACTGAATATATAGATAGTGAATTTGCCGATGCTTTATGTGAATATCGCAATCAAGATATAAAAATAAGTATTCAATCTAATAACCCATTAGTAAGAATGTTTGCTGTACTTGACAGACGAATCGGAAAAAGAACCCTTGACAAGCTCAAAAACGAAATCGAAGAACAACCACAGTGGTTACAACAATTTTATATGTTGAGAATTTCGGCGGAATTATAATTTTTAGAATCCGTTATGAACACCCGCACCAAATTTCCGAGTAAGCCGAAGGGTTTGCACGGATTTCATTTTTTGGATGGCAGAACTTGAATATTTGGTAGACGGTGCACAGACAAGTTTCGAATACAAATATACCACTACGGTTGACTTTCGGTGCGATTTATGATATTCTACCAAGTATGCAAAATAGGAGGTCCACGCAATGGCTCAATATCTTTATACTATCCCCGTTCTTCTTATGATGCTTTTATGCATGCTCTTTTTAACTGTTACAAATGAGTTTATATTAGCTACACATAAAAAAGGTTTTTTTATTGCTTTTTTAGGCGAGTTTTTCATAACCATATGTGAAGTTTTATCCATTTTTTTAAATAGTTCCGCAATAGCATTTAAGCCAATCCACTTTTTATCAAATTATATAGGCTTTCTTCTTACTCCAATTTTAATCATTCTTTTTGCAACTTCAATAGGCAGCTTCCGTCACTTTAAAGGCGCTATTATCGGTATCATTGCTTATTTTATCTTGTTCAACTGTCTGGTTGTGACAAATCAACTGTTTTTCATAGATGCTCAAAATAATTATCATCGTGGATTGTTGTTTCCTATATATGTTATCTCGTATTTTCTTGCAGTTATATACTTGCTTTACGAATCGCTCAGATATTCGCGTAAAGGCTTTTTACAACATAAAATCTTCGCCTATTTTTTAAGCTTTTTCTTTCTTGCATCAAGTTCTATACAAGTCTTCTACCCCAAAGTTTATATGACAAGAATAACGGTTGTTCTGAGCTTATGTGCTTATTACGCCTATAACATCGAGTTGGCAAATCTTTTTGACAAACTTACAGGCATTCTTAATCAAGGAACATATTTAAGAAAAGTAAAATACTTAAAAAAGGACCAAGTTGTAATAATTTTAGATATTGACAACTTTAAAGTAATTAATGACAATTACGGTCATCAATTCGGTGATGAATGTTTAAGTAATATTTCTCGCGCGATTAAATCGGTTTTTGGAAATTATGGCCAGTGCTACCGAATTGGCGGTGATGAATTTGCGGTAATTTTAAAAAGGTATCACAACGTGGAGGGTTTAATAAAGCGTTTTGAAATCGCCGTTGCCGATAAATTTAAAAACAAACCCTGCCAATTATCACTTTCACTTGGTTATTCCAAATGCGAAAAGAATGATTCTTTTGAAGCAGTGATACAGCGCGCAGACTCTAATATGTATGATGCAAAAAAGCAAAAGAAGGCATCAGAAACAACGGTTCTCAATACCAATTAACGATTATCAGGAATAATCTCGTTCCGTTAAGAACAACCTTACCAAATTTCCGAGTAAGCCGAAGGGTTTGCTCGGAATTTGTTTTTTGCGGTGGTAGGACTTGAACCTTAAGAAGGCGTTTTATTGGTATTTATGCTCATATTTATATTTATTTAATATTGCACCGAGTTTAAAAATGTAGTATAATAAAATGAATTTATTTGTTAAGAGGTTTTTGCTATGACTAAAATTGATATCTTTTCGGGCTTTTTGGGTGCAGGTAAAACCACCCTTATTAAAAAGCTTTTAAAGGAAGCCTTTGACGGCGAGCAGATTGTTATTATCGAAAACGAGTTTGGTGAAATCGGTATTGACTCCGGCTTTTTAAAGGAGGCGGGCGTGCAGATTACCGAAATGAATCAGGGCTGTATTTGCTGTTCCCTTGTCGGTGACTTCGGCACCGCATTAAAGGAGGTTATTGATACCTATCACCCCGATAGAATTCTTATTGAGCCCTCGGGAGTAGGAAAGCTCAGCGACGTTATTAAGGCGGTTAAAGGCCTCGACCTTCACGACGTTATGCTTAACAGCTTCGTTACGGTTGCCGACGCAAGCAAGGTTAAAATTTATATGAAGAACTTTGGTGAGTTCTACAATAATCAGGTAGAGCACGCAGGAGCAATTATTTTAAGCAGAACTTCGGGAATGAGCGAAGAAAAGCTTACTAAGGCTGTTGAAATGCTCAGAGAACACAATGCCAATGCCGTAATTGTTACCACCCCTTGGGATGATATCGACGGCAAGGTAATTCTTTCGGCTATGGAGCAAACAAACACCTTAGAAAAGGAAATGAAGGAGCTTCACGAGCATCACCACCATCATGATGAATGTGATGACCCCGATTGTGAGTGTCACCACCACGAGCACGAGCATCACCACCATCACGATGAATGTGACGACCCCGATTGTGAGTGTCACCATCACGAACACGAGCATCACCACCATCACGAGCACGGTGAGGAATGCAGTTGCGGCTGCGGACACGAGCATCACCATCACCACGCCGACGAGGTATTCACAAGCTTTGGCAGAGAAACTGTTAAAAAATATACCAAGGAACAGCTTGAAGAAATTCTTAACACCATTGAAAATGATAATTCCTACGGTGTTATTCTCCGCGCAAAGGGAATTGTTCCCTGTGCTTGCGGTGCTTGGCTCCATTTCGACTACGTACCCGGCGAAATCAACGTTCGCAAGGGCGAGGCCGACGTAATAGGCAGACTTTGTGTTATTGGTAAAGACCTTAACGAAGAAAAGCTTGCCGAGATTTTTAACGTATAAGAGGTGTAAGACTTGGATATTCCGGTTTACCTATTTACCGGCTTTCTTGATGCAGGTAAAACAAAATTTATAGACGAAACCCTTGCCGACCCGCGCTTTGAAAGCAAGGAGCCTACCCTGCTTTTGCTTTGCGAGGAGGGTGAGGAAGAATACGACCTTAATAAATACAGCGGCGGCAAAATAGTTATTGAAGTAATCGACGAGGAAGCCGACCTTACTCCCGAGCTTCTCGCTATGCTTCAGAAAAAATGCGGCGCTACCCGAGTTATCGTTGAGTACAACGGTATGTGGCAGTTAACCTCCTTTTATAACGCAATGCCCGAAAGCTGGATAATTTATCAGGAATTTATGCTTATGGACTCCACCACCGCCGTTACCTATAACGCTAATATGAGAAGCCTTGTGGTGGACAAGCTTAACGATGCCGAGCTGGTTATATTTAACCGCTTTACAAATTCCACCGACAAAATGGCGCTTCATAAAATCGTAAGGGGAATCAGCCGACGTGCCGACATTGCCTACGAATACGAGGACGGCAGCGTTGCCTACGACGATATTGAAGACCCCCTGCCCTTTGATATTAATGCCGATTTTATTGAAATTGCCGACCGTGATTTCGCCATTTGGTACCGCGATATGACCGAGGAATTACCGAAGTACAACGGCAAAACCGTAAAATTTAAGGGTATTGTAGCCAAAAACAGTGATATGCCAAAGGGAAGCTTTGTTATAGGCCGACACGTTATGACCTGCTGTGCAGATGATATTACCTATTCGGGTATTGTTTGCGATTGGTCGGGCGCCGAAACCCTTAACCAACGCGATTGGATAATTATAACCGCTAAAATTGAACTCAAAAAGCATAAAATGTACGGCAAAAAAGGTCCTGTACTCACAGTAAGCGAGGTTATACGCACCTCCGCCCCCGAGCAGGAGCTTGCCACCTTTTATTAAACAAAAAAACAGACCCTTGAGGCACACTCCATAAGGATGTGTGCCTCAATGATATCCGTTCCTCTACGGAACGGGTGATATACCTTTGGTATGATATCGCTCGGCGAGCGATGATATATGCCTGCGGCATATTAAGGAACGGATATTATATCATGTTTTCACGAAGTGAAAATATATCATACGGCAAAGCCGTATATCATATCTCGTTAGAGATATATCATTTTTACGCACCGAAAAAAATCGTTGTTTTTCGGCAAGTATTTACCTTTTAAAAGTATGTAACCCACTATGACACTTTCAAATTTATAAAGTGTCATTTTTTTCTTTGCATAGAAAAACGGAGACTACTTCTTTACGAAGTGTCTCCGTTCGGGGTCTGTTTTAATTAGTTAAGGCCTTCCTGAAGGACGTCTACAATGCCCTTCATAGATTCCTCGTATTCTTCCTGAGAGGAATTTTTAAAGATAAGGAGCTGATCCACGATAGAGGGATCGTCAAGATTAGAGGGAATAGAAAAATCTCTGGTAGCGATATACTCGTCCCAATGCTCTAATTTCCAGGTATCTCTTTCGGAGTTACGTTCAATCATACGCTGCTTACAAACCTCTAAATCGGTTTGAACCCATACAACGGTAAGGGCAGCACCGCACTCACGAAGCTTTTTTCTAAGAGAAATCATATACTGAGTATCTCTGATTTCTCTTGTAAAGGGCGCGTTAACAAGAACGATATCCTCGTATAAAAGAGCTTCGAAAGCAAGATTTAATACAACCTCGTACTCTACGTTTCTAATATTATCCTCAAAGAACTGAGAGGAGCGGTTGATTTCCTCGCCTGCTACCCTATAAGCAACGTTTGAAAGAGGAATAAGGGTATCCTTATCAAGGTATACAACGTGGTCAAGGTTTGTTGCCAGCATTTTTGATATATAAGTTTTGCCGCAAGCAGGAGGCGACGTAACTAAAATAAGCTTCTTTTTCATTTAAGACTCTCCTCATCAAAAAAACTTAAAGACGTTAATGCAAAACACCTTATTAACAATCCTTGAAATTATATCATATATAAATACAAAAAACAAGTCAAAAAAACAAGTTTTTACCTAAAAAACAACAAGATTTTTGGTTTTTATTCATTAATTCGGCAACGGGGAAAATAATTTCCATTTTTACTTATATTTAGGCAAAATCGCGAAAAGTTTTTTCATTTTCTTACAATAAAGATATATTTCCTTATTAGTATATCCCCGTTAATATAAAAATGCCACGCCGCATAAAAATTAAAGCAGGCCATTGAGGCACACATCCTTACGGAGTGTGCCTCAATGGCCTGCTTTTAGCTTTATGTTTATGCTTCGGCATCGCAGTAAATGCAACGGTAAATACGTCTGCCTCTGTCGGCTAAGGTAAACACGTGAGATAATTCCTGCTCCGTAGAGGAAATACACCTTGGATTTTTGCAGAAAATAATATCTGTCATTTTTTCAGGTAATTCAAGTTTTTTCTTTTCTACAATAACAGAATCTTTAATTACGTTGACCGTAATATCGGGATCCACGTAGCCCAAAATATCCAAATTAAGGTTTATATCGGAGTCAATTTTTATAACGTCCTTTTTACCCATTTTAAAGCTTTGAGCATTCATAATCATAGCAACGGGGCAACTAAGCTTTTTCAGTTTTAAAAGGCGGTAAATCTCCATACCCTTGCCCGCTTTAATATGGTCGATAACGAAGCCGTTTTTTATAGAATCAATATTCATCTTACGCCTCCTATTTAATTCCCAACAATTTAAGAATCAGTGCCATACGCATATATTTTCCGTAAAGCGCCTGTTTAAAGTAGCAGGCGCGCTTGTCATTATCAACAGCAACGCTGATTTCGTTAACACGGGGCAGCGGATGCATAATAACGAGATCCTCCTTAGCATTGTTCAGCTTTTCAACGTTAAGAATATAGCTATCCTTAAGGCGTAAATATTCTTCCTCGTTAAAGAATCGCTCACGCTGTACTCTCGTCATATAAAGAATGTCAAGCATAGGCATACTTTCTTCAAGGCTCGTAGTTTCTATAAACTCGTGACCTGCGTCGGTAATTATGTTTTTAACATAATCCGGAACCCTTAATTCCTCGGGAGAAATAAGCACAAACTTAATATGCTTATATCTTGTCATTGCTCCAATAAGAGAATGCACCGTTCTACCGAATTTAAGGTCGCCGCAAAGACCGATTGTAAGGTCGTTAAACCTTCCCTTTTCGCGGTGAATGGTAAGTAAATCGGCAAGAGTTTGAGTAGGATGATGATGTCCGCCGTCGCCTGCATTTATAACGGGAATAGTAGCGTTATTAGCCGCTACGAGAGGCGCACCCTCTTTAGGATGACGCATTGCAATAATATCGGCATAGCAGGAAATCATTTTAGCGGTGTCGGCAACGCTTTCGCCCTTTGCCGCAGAACTTGAGCCCGCGTCGGCCATAGTCAGCACGTTTCCGCCGAGCTCGTACATAGCCGCCTCAAAGCTGAGCCGTGTTCTGGTAGAAGGCTCAAAGAACAGTGTTGCCAGCTTTTTACCCGCGCACTTATGAGCGTACTTTTCACCGTTTTCTATAATGTCGCAGGCGGTGGAAATAAGCTCGTCAAGCTCATTTACCGATAATTCAAGAATATCAATAAGATGTCTCATTACGCTTTTGCTCCGTTTATTTCAAGATAAGCCCTGATACGGTCAACGTTTTCCTTATTTTCAGGCTTTTCCTCAAGGTATTCAATAATATCGTATACGTCTACTACGGAATACACGGGGAAGCCGAATTCCTCGCCGACCTCAGCCATTGCGCTCTTTTCGGTTTGGCCCTTTTCCTTTCTGTCTACCATTACGAAGGTAGCGGCAACCTTTGTACCCTTGAGTCCGCTTAAAATTGCCATACTTTCTCTGATAGCGGTGCCGGCGGTAATAACGTCCTCAACGATTACTATTTCTTCACCCTCCTGAGGCTTATAGCCAACGAAAACGCCACCCTCACCGTGGTCCTTTTCTTCCTTTCTATTAAAGAAGAAGGGCACGTCAAGGCCTTCTCTGGAAAGAGCGGTAGCAACCGAAACGGCAATGGGAATGCCCTTGTAGGCAGGGCCGTAAAGAACGGTGCGCTTCTTACCTATTTTTTCAAAATATGCCTTAGCGTAAAACTCGCCAAGCTTACAAATTTGGTCACCTGTTTTAATATCGCCCGCATTAATAAAGTAAGGAATTTTTCTGCCGCTTTTTGCAGTAAAGTCACCAAACTTTAACACGCCTGCGCCCTCTAAAAACTGTATAAACTCTCTTTTATAGCTTTCCATAACTCTTTTCCTTTCAGTATTTAATCGCAGAATTCACGAACACAGCGTTCGTATGCTGCAACTGGATCCTCTGCGGCGGTAATGGGGCGGCCTACAACTATGTAGTCACTGCCGATTTTTTTAGCCTCTGCAGGGGTCATAACGCGCTTTTGGTCACCAATATCACCGTCGGCAAAACGAACACCGGGTGTAACGGTTAAAAATCCTTCGCCGCAGGTTTCGTGTACCTTACCTGCTTCAAGGGGAGAACAAACAACACCGTCAAGGCCTGCCTTCGCGGCATTGCTTGCGTAGTGCATAACAACCTTATCAATAGGTTCCTTAATAAGAAGGTCATCCTCCATACGCTGTTGGTCGGTAGAGGTAAGCTGAGTAACGGCAATAAGCAAGGGGCGACTGCCGTCGGGACGGGTAAGACCCTCAAGTGCTGCCTGCATCATAGTAACGGTGCCTGCCGCGTGAAGGTTGGTCATATCAACGTCAAGGCCGCTGAGTACTGCCATACTCTTTTTAACGGTGTTAGGAATGTCGTGAAGCTTAAGGTCGAGGAAGATTTTGTGTCCTCTTGCCTTGATCTCGCGCACGATCGAGGGGCCTTCGG
>JAFVIF010000054.1 GCA_017474125.1 Clostridia bacterium | reverse complement strand
TTGATTACTTAATTTCAATAAGAATCGTCGGGTCCTTTTTTGTTTGTCGTTGTTTAATTTTCAAGGTCCGTTCTGCTCACCTTTTCGGTGGACAGCTTGTATATTCTACCACATTGTAAAACCTTTGTCAAGAACTTTTTTGAATCTTTTTAAAAGTTTTTTGCGGTATTTTTGCCACCCGTTTTTCGGACAGCTTTATTGTTATACTACATTTATTCCCCGTTGTCAACACTTTTTTCCAAAGTTTTTCAAACTTTTTTAAGTCTTTTTAAAAACGGTATTCTATACCACTATATATAGTAGTGGTGCCCTATTCAGAGCACCACTACACAATTAACAGTATGATAAAAGAATTTCCTTAAGCTCATTTTCTTTTTGGAGCATTTGGCGAACCAATTCAAACTGAGTACGGCAACGAACAAGATTATGCTCGGGGTAAGCTATTTTAAAGTAGGTGCTTCCCTCAAGATAATCGGTAAGGAAACGCATACCGCATTCAAAGGTCATAAGCACTGCGCCCGTATAAAGGGAAAGTACCTCCTCCTTAGAGAAGGCGTCGGCACAGGCACCAAGGAAGCCTTCGGCATACATTTTAAATAAGGAGGTTTCAAACTTAACCTTAGCTACATCGGGCTCATCCTCTGCGGCATAGGTGGCACCGCTTCTGATACTGTCACCGAAGTCGTAAGCCGAAAGTCCCGGCATTACGGTATCAAGGTCAACAACTGCAAGAGGATCACCCTCGCGGCTAAGCATTACGTTGTTGATTTTAGTGTCGTTATGGGTAACACGTAAGGGCAGAATTCCCGCTTCAAGCTGATCGGTAAGCAAGGAGCAAAGGTCAGCGTGCTCTCTTACAAAAAGAATTTCCTCTCTTGCCGTTTTTGCAAGACCAACGGCATCGGCTTCATAGGCCTTCATAAAATTCTTAAAGCGGTTGGGGGTATTATGGAAATTGGGGATAACCTCGCAAAGCTTATCGGCGGGGAAATCGGAAAGCTGACGCTGGAACATACCAAAGGCCCGACCTGCTGCTCGGAAAAGCTCGGGGGTTTCGGCGGTTTGCATTGTAATAGCGTTATCTATATATATGTAGCAACGCCAAAAAGCATTATCAACACGTACGTAATGCTGTCCGTCCTTGGTGTCTACCACGGTAAGGCATTCTCTCAGTGGGTCGCCGCCCGCCTCAGCAACCTTTTGACGAATATGACCGGTAACCAAAATGATATTGTTCATAAGGCCGTCCATATCGTTGAATATGTCGCTGTTTACACGCTGTAAAATGTATTTTCTTGCACGGGAGGTTTCAACGAAATAGGTATCGTTAATATGACCGCAACCGAAGGGTACCGCAATCATAGGCTCACCGTCAAGGGCAAAAAGCTTTGCTATATCTTCTGCACGAAAACTCATAGTAATTCCTCCGTTTATCTTTTTGGGTCGAATTATTTTTGATGTTAGCTATTATATCACACATTTTTTAAAAAATATTTGCATTTTTGGTCGCATTTTTTTCATTTATGTGTTATAATAGGGTAACTAAAGGTAAGGAGAGTTAAAAATGGCATATAAAGGCACCGTAATGAAGCCCGAGCTTATAATAGAGGAAATATTCACCATACATTATTTCGAATACGTAATCGACTTCGACTTCCCCGGTGAGCTGCACGACTTTTGGGAGGCCGTTTACGTTGACGCCGGCGAGGTAACGATTACGGCAGGCACCGAAAAGGCTATACTTAGGCAGGGTGAATTCTTTTTACATCGTCCCCTTGAGTTTCACAGCATTGCCTGCAACGGCAGTACCGCCAACGCAATAATCTTTTCATTTTCAAGCAGATGCAAGGAGTTGTTTTCCATAGCGGGAAAGCCCGTAAAATGCGACAGCAACGAAAAGCTCTTTTTATCCAGAATTATCGACGAGAGCAAAAACGCTTTTTCCGACCCCTTAAACGACGTGTACACCGAACAGCTTCACCCGTTGAGAAACGGCGTGTTCGGCGCACAGCAGAGTCTTAAGAATATTATGGAGCTTTTGCTTATAGATATGATACGCCGCGCCACCACAGGCCAAAAGGAGATAGGCAATTACTCCCCCTCCCTTAATAAGCTGAGTGAAATTTGCGAATACATTGACTTAAGCCTTTACGCGCCTTTAAGGTTTGAAGATTTATGCCGAGAATTTTCCATGAGCAAAACCGTTCTTAAAAAGCTTTTCCGTGAAAGCCTTGGCTGCGGAGCTATGGAATATTACAACAAAAAAAGAATAAGCGCCGCAAAAAGACTGCTGCGCGAAAAAAAATACAGCATAACCGAAATATCGGATATGCTGCAGTTTTCAAGCATTCATTATTTCTGTAGAAAATTTAAACAAGCCACCAACATGACACCATTGGAATACCAACGTTCTGTAAGCAGCTTGGTCAAAAACTTTATTGACAATAATTAAGGCGCAACAAATTATTCGAAGATATTACCCAAAGCTCCGATAGATAAACGATTATCGTCTTTACCCATATCTTCTAAACCTATGTTATTAGTATTATCTTCAACAACAAGAGACAACACATTAAGCTCGGGACGAACATATTCTTTCTTCATTATAAATACCTCCAAAAGAGACAAATCTACCAATTACAAGATAACTATACCACAACCGTTCAGAAAATGCAATAGTTTTTTTATTATTTTTTAAAAAATTTTTTTACAACCGAAAATCGGTCTTGCTTTGAAAGAAAAACACCCCACTCAAAAGAGTGGGGTGTGAGCTTTTAAGAATTACTGAGCATCAATGATATCCTGAATAAGCTTGTTAGCGGAAGCAACTGAACCTTCGCACTTATTGTAAGCCTTATCAAGGTTAACCGATACCTGAGCAGCAGTACCTCCAATAAGGTCCTTAACCATAGTAATAGAGGTGTAGGTAGGATCGGTTACACGGCCAATACCCATAGTGAAGCCTATAGTCTTGTCGATTTCGCCCTTTTCACGAAGCTTGTAGTACATATTCTTAGCATCTTCGTTCTTGAAAATCTGATCAATGTCGTAATGGTTTTCATTGAGGAAGTAACGTAAGAAGTAAGCAGCACCCTTGGGGTTCTTAGAGCCTAAGCAGATACCGTATGCACGGGTAGAGCAGGTGTAGGGATAATCCTCATCAGCTGCGTTAAGCTTGGGGAGAACCTCGAAGCCAAGGTCGTCAATATCCATAGTGTAGAACCAACCGGGGCTCTTTCTAAGACCGTAAGCACCGCAAATCTGGAGAGCGATGTTACCCTGAGCAATCGCATCGTCATGGTTATCAATAATCTTTAAGAGGCCTGCATCCTGACCCTTCATAAGGTATTCGATAGCCTTACGGGTGTTTTCTTCCTTAATGGTGGTCTTAAAGGTGCTGGTTGCAGGATCCCAAGTCATCTGGCTACCGCCATACATAGTAACCCAACCGTCGAATACGATAGAGGTACCGGCACGGCTGAAGCCGCAGGCAGACTTAATCTGCTCCATAAGGGTCCACATAGAATCAACGTTCCAATTGTTCTGCTCAACAAGTTCAGAAGGAGTAAGAATACCGTTTTCCTCAAGGATGGTCTTGTTGAAGTAGGTCATCTGACCGGTCATATTCCAAGAAGAACGCTCAC
>JAFVIF010000053.1 GCA_017474125.1 Clostridia bacterium | reverse complement strand
GATGATGAAAAAGCTTTAATAATCTATGTGATTTCATAATTGTTGTCTAATATAATTAATCGTAAATTGTGATATTAAATTTCCAGGAAGGGGTAGGAATGTACGCACCATTTGTCGCCCGTTCTGTGGTGATGAGCCTTCATAACGCGGTAAATAATGGGGTCACGCATATTAAGGTTGGGAGATGCCATATCAATTTTAGCTCTCAGTACCAGCGTGCCGTTATCAAATTCACCTGCGGTCATACGTGCAAAAAGGTCTTTGGTTTCGCTGACGGGACGGTTACGGTAGGGGCTTTCCTTTCCGGGCTCGGTTAAGGTGCCACGGTACTCTCTGATTTCATCGGGGGTCAGCTCGTCAACGTAGGCAAGGCCTTTATCAATAAGAGCAAGTGCGCATTCGTAAATATAATCAAAATAGTCGGATGCGTAATACACGTTGTCCCACTGGAAGCCTAACCATTTAATATCTTCCTCAATGGCTTCAACGTATTCGGTATCTTCCTTGGTGGGGTTGGTGTCGTCAAGGCGCAAATTACAGGTGCCGCCGTATTTTTCGGCGGTTGAAAAGTCAATGCAAATAGCCTTGGCGTGGCCAATGTGAAGATAACCGTTGGGCTCGGGGGGAAAACGGGTTTGTACACGGTCGTAAACCCCTTCCTCTAAGTCCTTATCAATAAAATCGTAAATAAAGTTGGAAGGCTTTTCTATAGCCTCGGGTGTAGTAATAACGTTATTGTCCATTTGAATTCTCTCCAAAATTAAAGAATGTGCTTAATTGCTTCTTCTATTCGCTCAACACATTTGTCCTTGCCCAAAACCTTCATAATACTGCAAAGGTCGGGAGTGTTTCTTCTGCCTGTAACGGCAATTCTTAAAACGGTGGATAAATCGCCTGCATGACCCTTGTAGGAAGCGGGGGCGGCCTTATAAGCCTTGGTTTCGCTTGCAAAGCCTAATGCGGGACATAATTCCTTTATCCTTTCAAACCATTGCTGCTTGTCGTCGCTTTCGTTATAAACCTTAACGTATGCCTTTAAGAATTCGCAGGCATCGGCAGGGGTAAGGTTATCGGGAAGGGTATAGTCGGGAGCGAAAAGCTCATCGAAGAAGTAGGAAACGTAATCCTTGGCTTCCTTCCATTTAGCAATATCCTTACGGGGCTTGGCACAGTCGCGGTCAATGGAGAAAATAGCCTTAGTGTAGCTTTGATCCTTTATTAAAAGGCGGTAGAATTCGGTGTCAAATTCCTTAGCCCAAGCGGTGATTTTTTCGCTTACGGTTTCGCCTGACATACGGGAAATAATATTTTTGCTGACGTCAAGAAGCTTGTTTTCATCGAAAAGTGCGCCCGAAACACTCATCTTTTTAAGATTGAACTTAAATTCGGTATAGGGCTTGTCGGGGTTAGCTCTTCTGAAGTCTTCAAAGTCGGAGGCGGCTATTGTCATAAGGTATTCAACAACGGCAATGGCATCGAAGCCTTCTTCAATAAAGAAGTGTACTGCGGCCTCGGGGTCTTTTCTTTTTGAAATCTTACGCTTTGCGCCGTCGTCAAGCTTCATAATTGGGGAAACGTGGGCAAATTTGGGTACCTTAAAGCCCAAAATGCGGAATAACTGAAGGTGCTTGGGCACCGACGAAATCCATTCATCACCGCGCATTACGTGGGTGGTATGCATAAGATGGTCGTCGATAGCGTGTGCAAAGTGATAGGTGGGAATTCCGTCTGATTTTAGAAGCACGAAGTCCTCGTCGTTTTCGGGCATTTCAATTTTGCCCTTAATTAAATCCTCGTAAACCACCTTGTTTTCTTCGTTTCCCGGAGACTTAAGGCGAATGACAAAGGGGATACCTGCGTCAATTTTCGACTTTATTTCATCAAAGGTAAGGCTGCGGCAGGCTGCCCATTCACCGTGGTAGCCTGTGCGGATGTTAGCCTTTTCCTGCTCGGCTCTGGTTGCTTCAAGCTCCTCGGCGGTACAAAAGCAGGGGTAGGCAAAACCTTTTCTGATGAGATCTTTAACGTAGGTTTGGTAAATTTCGGCGCGGCGGCTCTGCTGATAAGGGCCGTAAATACCCTTTTCCTCCTTGCCGCTTACAAAGCCCTCGTCAATGGTGATGCCGAAACGGTTAAGACCGTCTATGATATTTTCAATACCGCCCTCAACCTCACGCTTTTTATCGGTGTCCTCAATACGGGTAAAGAAGATACCTTCACTGCTTGTAGCGGCAATGCGGTTTACAAGAGAGGTGAAAAGAGTGCCGATATGGAGATAGCCGGTGGGACTTGGCGCAACGCGTGTTACCTTAGCGCCCTCCTTTAAGCTTCTTTCAGGGTAAAGGGCTTCGTAGTAATCGGGTGTTTTATCAATATGAGGCAGAAGTAAATCCGCTAATTTTAGGTTGTCTGACATTTTGGTTCCTCCGCTTATTTTTGTGCCAGCTTGCTAAGCTCGTCCATAAAGGAAGAAATATCATCAAAGCGGCGGTAAACAGAAACAAAGCGCACATAGGCAACCTCGTCAACAGCCTTGATTTTTTCCATAACCAATTCACCTATATGCTCGGAGGAAACCTCACGGTCAAGGGTGTTTTGAATGGATAATTCAATCTCGTCAATAAGATTTTCAAGGGTATCAAGAGAAACAGGACGCTTTTCGCAAGCACGTAAAAGACCGTTAAGCAGCTTTTCGCGCTTAAAGGGCTCGCGTGATTTATCCTTCTTGATAACAATGATGGGTAAGCTTTCGATAAGCTCGTAGGTGGTGAAGCGCTTGGCACATTTAAGACATTCTCTTCTTCTGCGAATGCGCTCTCCCTCGTCGGTGGGACGTGAGTCTACAACCTTGCTTTCTTCATAACCGCAATAAGGACATTTCATAATTATCACCTTTTTCGCACAATTATGTTTAAGTATACCACAATATATAGTAAGTTGCAAGAAAAAAATTGACTATTGCAAACTAAGATAAATATTGATAAAATAAGCATATAATATGGCAAGGTTTGCCCGAAAGGAAGTTGATTTTTTATGCTTAAGCAGTTAGCACAGCCCACTATTGAGGACGCAGTTGCGGTAATGCACACCACAATGGGTGATATTACCATTCTCCTTTTTCCCGAGGAAGCGCCCAAAACGGTAGAAAACTTTATTACTCACGCCAAAAACGGCTATTACAACGGTATTATTTTTCACCGCGTTATTAAGGATTTTATGATTCAGGGCGGCGATCCTACCGGTACGGGTATGGGCGGCGAAAGTATTTGGGGACAAAGCTTTAAGGATGAGTTTTCACCCCTTCTTCATAACTACAGGGGGGCTTTAAGTATGGCAAATGCAGGCCCCAACACCAACGGCAGTCAGTTCTTTATCGTTCAGGCTTCTACAGTTCCTGAGAATATGCTTGAGCAAATGAAGGCTATGCCCGACGCCTTTCCGCCCGAGTGCGCTGAGGCTTACGCACAGCTCGGCGGTACTCCCTGGCTCGATTACCGTCACAGTGTATTCGGTCAGGTAATTGACGGTATGGAGGTTGTTGATGCTATATCGGACGTTGCAAAGGATGGAAACGATAAGCCCTTAGAGGATATTTCCATTATAGGAATTGATATTCAGTAATCAGAGGAGAAAAAGTGTATGAAAGGCATTATTTTAGCAGGCGGAAGCGGAACGAGACTTTATCCGCTTACAATGGTTACCTCTAAACAGCTTTTACCGGTTTATGATAAACCTATGATTTATTATCCCTTGTCAACCTTAATGCTGGCAGGCATACGCGATATTCTTATTATTTCCACCCCTACCGATTTACCTAATTTTCAGCGCCTTTTAGGCGACGGAAGCGACTACGGTATTAATCTTTCCTACGAGGTTCAGCCCTCTCCCGACGGACTTGCTCAGGCGTTTATTATAGGCGAAAGGTTTATCGACGGTGACTCCTGCGCAATGGTGCTGGGCGACAATATTTTCTACGGAAACGGTCTTAAAAAGCATTTAAGAGAAGCCGCCGAAAGAGAAAACGGCGCAACGGTTTTCGGCTATTACGTTGACGACCCACAGCGCTTTGGTATAGTTGAGTTTGATGAAAACGGCAAGGCAATTTCCATTGAGGAAAAGCCTGAAAATCCAAAATCCAACTACTGTGTTACGGGACTTTATTTCTATGATAAAAGAGTTGTTGAGCTTGCCAAAAGGGTTAAGCCTTCAAAGAGAGGCGAGCTTGAAATAACCGACCTTAACCGTATGTATCTTGAGGACGGCAGCCTTAACGTGGTTACGCTCGGCAGAGGCTACGCTTGGCTTGATACGGGCACAATGGAGGCTCTTTCCGACGCGGGCGAGTTTGTAAAGGTTATTGAATCACGTCAGGGTATTCAAATTTCCGCTATTGAGGAAATTGCCTATAAAAACGGTTGGATAAGCAAGGAGAAGCTTCTTATTTCGGCCGAGCGCTACGGTAAATCTCCCTACGGTCAGCACCTTAAAAAGGTTGCAGATGGCAAAATACTTTACTGATATGTGTAAAATCAGCGTCGTAGTGCCTGTTTATAACTGCGAAAGGACCATTAGTAAGTGTCTTTCCTCTATATTAAATCAGGACTTTAAAGATTTTGAGCTTATAATAATTAATGACGGCTCTCCCGATAACAGCGAGGAAATTTGCAACCTTTTTGCAAGCAGGGATGACCGTATTAGGTATATCCGCCGTGAAAACGGCGGACTTGCCGCTGTGCGCAATTTAGGGCTTAGCGAAGCAAAGGGAGAATATATTTGCTTTGTTGACAGCGACGATTACATTGAAAAAAATGCCTTATCCTTTATGCTGGGCGTTGCCGAAAGGGAAAACAGCGATATTGTTCTTTGCGGCTATTTTATTGAAAACGGCAAAAGGGTGGAAAGTAATTTCAGCCTGCCCAAAACTCTTAACCGAGAAAACATAAATTCCGCCATTGTTGAGCTAAAGGCCAAAAACCTTATTGACCCTGCTTGGAATAAGCTGTATAAGACTTCGTTTTTGAAAAATGCGGCTGTAAAATTCCCTGTAGGCGAATATTATGAGGACACCTATTATAATTTAAAGCTGCTTCGGTTTTTCCCTAAAATTACCGTTATAAAGGAATGCTTTTACCATTACGTACTGCAAATGGGCAGCATTACCCGTCGTTATAATAAGGAAAAGCTTGCAACCATAAAAAGCAGAGCGCGACTTTTAAAGGAATGTACAAGCGGCGTTGAGCCTTATTGCGATTTTTACTTTATAAAATGCGTTTTTTCTGCAATTGCCGATATGTTCTTTTCTCTTTCCAAAATGGAAATAAAGGAAAACATAAAAGCGGAAATTAGTAGCGATGAATTTATAAAAGCGGCCGAAAACGCGCGCTTTTCGGGGCTTTCCTCAAAGCTTATTATACTTGCGGCAAAAAGCAAAAGTGTAAATTTTGTTTATCTTTTCTGCCGTTGCTCCTTTATACTTAAATACAAAATGCAAAAGCTTTTTTCGGTGGTGAAAAATAAATGACGACTTCGGTTGCTATAGCTGCTTATAATGGCGCAAGGTTTATTGAAGAACAGCTTTTAAGCATTATGAATCAAAGCCTTAAGGTTGACGAGGTTATAATATGTGACGACGGCTCAACCGACGGCACTCCCGATATTTGCAGGGCGTTTATAAAGGCAAACGGCCTTGAAAATTGGCAGGTTTTCGAAAATCCCGTTAATAAGGGGTATTGCCTTAACTTTTTGGGCGCTATAGAAAAATGTACGGGCGACGTTATTTTTATTGCCGATCAGGACGATCGTTGGAAAAGCCAAAAGGTGGAAAAAATGCTTTCCTGCCTTAATGAAAACCCCGACGTTTCGGTGCTTTCCTGCCGTTACGACGTTATTGACGGAGAAGGGAAGATAATTGAAAATTCGGGCATTCCATACCTTGGAAGCGTTTTTGACGGAAGCGTTGAATATTTATCGGTGGATAGCTTTATAGGTTGTTCCTATATACGCGGCTTTGCTATGTGCTTTAAAAAGGAGCTTAAGGAATATTTAAAGCCTATTGACCTTAAATCTATGCTTTCCCACGACTGGTATATATGCTTGCTTGGGGCTTTAAAGGGAAAAACCGCCGTGCTTAATTTAAAGCTTACCGAGTATAGATATCATTTTGATAACGTATCCCTTTCCGATATGACCCGAAAAACCTTTTTGGGCGACAGACAAAAACGCCTTAAGGGTCTTAGTGAATCAATAGAAGGGCATACCTACTTAAAAGACTTTTGTACCGACATAAAGGATAAAAAGAATTTTGAAAAGCTTATAAGGCTTGAACAAAAAAGACTAAAGTTTCTTAATAACAAAAATTTCTTTTTGTGGCTTAGTCTTATAGCGTATATAAATGTATATAAGCGTTACTATAAATCCCTCAAAGGCGCGTTTCGCGTCTGGATAGGCGATTTCTGTTACGGTTATAATATAAACTTTAAAAAATGACGAAACGCTGAGTTTCGTCATTTTTTATGCTCCGGGTTCAAGAGAATAGGATTTATATTTTGTAGGGGATGGCGCTTGCCGACATCCTAACAATCCCTCAGTCACTTTCGTGACAGCTCCCTTTACACAAAGGAGCCTTTATTTTGCCCTCCTTGTGCAAAGGAGGGGGGACCGACGTATGTCGGTGGGAGGATTGTTTTATCTTCGGGCAACCGAGGACGTTTGCCCCTACAATGTAGCCGTAGAGCTTTATTGATAATTCGTATATAACGGGCGGATGTGTGGTACGGCTTCGCCCAAACCCTTTTGTCCTTCGGACATTTCCCCTATTAGGGGAATAACCCCGACATCCCGTATTACTGTTTTTTATGTTGTGCTCATAGTTGACTTTTATTTGTAAAAATTTTATAATGTTTACAGTATTTTACAAAACGATATCTTTAAACGGAGACTGATACAAATGAAAAAGATATTATCCGTAATTTTAACCTTATCTGTTATTCTACTTTCGTTGCCGTTATCGGTAGTTACCGCTTCAGCAGCTACAAGCGGTTATTATATCTATTCCGTATCTAACGGTAAAGCAGAAATAACCGACGTTACCACTTCCATCAGCGGTTCCGTTACAATACCGTCAACTTTAGGCGGTTATCCGGTAACAAGTATTGGAGATGATGCATTTTCTTGGAGCGACTCCCTTACATCAGTAACCATACCCGACAGTGTAACAAGTATTGGAAGTTATGCATTTTGGTATTGCACCTTCATTACCTCAGTAACCATACCTGATAGTGTAACAAGCATTGGATATAATGCATTTAGTGGTTGTAACTCCCTTGCCTCAATAAATGTTGTCGAAAATAATCAAACTTATTCTTCTATAGACGGAGTTTTATTTAATAAAGCTAAAACAGAACTTGTTTGTTATCCTGCAGGTAAAACAAATGAAGATTATATCATACCCGATAGTGTAACAAGTATTGGAGGTTATGCATTTTATGGTTGCGACTCACTTATATCAGTAACCATAGGGAATAGTGTAACAAGTATCGGAGATGATGCATTTTCTTATTGCACCTCCTTTACTTCAGTAACCATACCCGATAGTGTAACAAGTATTGGAAGTTATGCATTTTATAATTGTGACTCCCTTACCAAAGTAAATATTACAGATATAGCCGCTTGGTGTAATATTGCTTTTGGTGATTATTACGCCAACCCGTTATATTATGCTAAAAAATTATACTTAAACGATGAACTTGTAACAAATTTAGTTATTCCTGATACGGTAACAAGTATTGGAGATGATGCATTTTCTTGGTGCTACTCCCTTACATCAGTAACCATAGGTGACAGTGTAACAAGTATTGGAAGTTATGCATTTGCTAATTGCGACTTTCTTACTTCGGTAACCATAGGGAATAGTGTAACAAGTATTGGAAGTTATGCATTTTGGTATTGTATCTTCCTTACCTCAGTAACCATACCCGATAGTGTAACAAGCATTGGATATAATGCATTTAGTGGTTGCAACTCCCTTGCCTCAATAAATGTTGTCGAAAATAATCAAACTTATTCTTCTATAGACGGAGTTTTGTTTAATAAAGCTAAAACAGAACTTATTTGTTATCCTGCAAGTAAAACTAATGAAGATTATACCATACCAGGTAGTGTAACAAGTATTGGAGGTTATGCATTTTATGATTGCAACTCCCTTACATCAGTAACCATACCCGACAGTGTAACAAGTATTGGAAATGCTGTATTTTCTTATTGCACCTCCCTTGCTTCAGTAACCATACCCGATAGTGTAACAAGTATTGGAGATTCTGTATTTGAATATTGCAAATCCCTTACCTCAGTGACCATACCCGATAGTGTAACAAGTATTGGAAAGTATGCATTTTCTTCTTGCGGCTCCCTAAAAACCGTATATTATCGTGGAAGTCAGACCGATAGAAAGAATATAACAATAGGTTCATATAATGAAGATCTAACAGGTGCTACCTGGTACTATAATTCCTGTATAGGAAGCGCTGAGCATAATTTCGACAGTTATAATATATGTACTAGATGCGGTGACAAAAAGTGTGTTACCGGTGACTGTAACGGTGACTATAACGTTGATACCACCGACCTTGCGGTATTAAAGCTTAACTTGGCAGGAATCGGAGAATTATCCGACACGGGTAAATTAGGCGCAGATCTTAATGGTGACGGTAAGGTTGACACTACTGACCTTGCAACGTTAAAGCTCAAACTTGCAGGAATTGAATAAAAAAAATAAAGCTTCTTCGGAAGCTTTATTTTTTTAGGGAATAGGGTGTGCCTTTGGCACAGGGAGTAGGGAATAAAGCCCTCCTTGTGCAAAGGAGGGCTTTGGTTTTATGAAGCAAAAATAACGTATTACAACTTTTTATCCTTTAATGCTGACTCTGTATTATGTATTGCCTGAATTGCCTTTGAGTCGGAATTTGCAATTATATAGGTATACAGGCAGTCAAAAATGGTTAGCTGAGCTATACGTGAGCTCATTGCCAAAATGGAATGCTTCGTTTCGGCCGATTTTGTAAACAGGCAAATATCCGAAACCTTTGTAATGGGGGATTCGCCGTAGTTGGTAATGCAAATGGTGGTGGCGCTGTTAAGCTTTGCGATTTTGAGCGCCTGCACAATATCGGTCGATTGTCCCGAATGGGTAATACCTATTGCTACGCAATCCTCATCCAAATGGGATGAAATAATCGCCTGCATATGGTTGTCGTTGCAGGCCGAAGCGTTAAGGCCTACGCGCAAAAATTTATGCTGTGCGTCGACGGCAATGGAAGCAGAATTACCAAGACCGAATATAACGATTCGCTTTGAATGCATAATTGCCTTTGCGGCGGCTTCAAGAGAATTTTCATCAAGCACCGAGGCGGTATTTTCAAGGGCAACCTTAATTTCGCCTATTCTTTTAACAAACATATCATAACAACTGTCGCTTTTTGAAATCTGCGCGTTTTCATCCGAAAGGGTGGAAATCTCCTGAGCAACGGCCAGCTTTAAGCCCTGATAACCGCCTACGCCAAGCCTTTTGGCAAAGCGCACTACGGTGGCATCACCACAACCTATTTCGGTGGCAAATTCGGTAATTGAAAGGGGAAGTATTGCCTTGGGATTGGCAATGAGACGGTCGGCGATTTTTCTTTCGCCCGGTCCCATTTCGTTGTAAAGGGAACGCATATTAAGTAGTATGGATTTCATATTTTTACGCACCTTCTAATGAAAATAATTTCCAATTAAGCGAAAAATAACGAAAACAAATTTTTAAAAAATGAAAAAATTTTTCGTTTTTCTCTTGATTTTTTTGTTTGCTTGTAGTATTATGATAAAGGTAAAATAAGGGTAGTATGGCTTTCATAAAACCCTTACATTTTATTATAACACAAATAAAACAAAATTGAAAGGGGTAATTTTGTGCTTGATTATAAAGTGAAAATCGGTCTTATTTCCATAAGAAGAAATGCTACCGACCGACCCAAGGGCACCTTTCTTACCTGGTATTCCGCCGAGCAGAGGGGAAAGCGCTTTACTGAGTACATTGAAAATAATTTTTCAAGCGAAAACGTTGAGTTTGTTGACAATAAGGGTATAGGCATTGCCGACCTTGTTTTTGACGATAATAGCGCCGCTGAGGTTATTGAGCGCTTTAAGGCCGAAAAGGTTGACGCAATAATGATAATCAACTGCAACTTCGGTAACGAGGAAGCCGCCGCCGATATTTCCAAGGCTCTTGGCGTGCCCACCTTACTATGGGCTCCTCTTGACGACGAATACTACGTTGACGGAATGCGTCCCACCGATTCCCAATGCGGACTTTTCGGTATGTCCCGTCAGTTCCAGCGTTATCATATTCCGTTCTCTCATCTTCCTTGCTGCAGGGTAGAAAGCGATGAGTTCAAGGAAGGCTTTGACCGTTTCGTAAGGGTTGCCTGTATGGTTAAAAACTTCAAAGGTCTTCGCATCGGACAAATCGGCGCACGTCCTCAGCAGTTCTTCTCTGTAATTTGGAACGAGGGCGAGCTTATGGAAAAGTTCGGTGTAAAAATCGTCGCTCTAAACTTTGCTATGATTGAGCAGAGAATGGCTGCCGCCGACGAAAACTATGCCGACGAAATCAAGGAATACGAAAACTACTTCCTTAAGGGCTTTACCCTTGACGATTTAACGCCTAAATATTTACATAATATGGCAAAGCTTGCCGCAGTTTATAAGCATCTTTTCGAGGAATTTAACCTTGATATTATTTCGGCCGAGTGCTGGACGGCAACTCCCGTTATGTTTGACGGACTTGCTCCCTGTGCCGTATACGGCCTGCTTAACGATATGGGCTATATGGTTTCCTGCGAAAGCGATATGCATTGCGCTCTTACTATGGTAATGCTCAAATGCGCAACACTCGGTAAGGGTAAGCCCCTGTTCGGTGAGTTTACCGTAAGGCATCCCGAAAATAAGAATGCCGAGCTTTTATGGCACTGCGGCCCCTTCCCGCTCAGCGAAAAGGCCGAAAGCGGTATTGACAGCAACGCACGTCTTGTTAATCAGCGCGAATGGTTCAGAGGTAAGGACGGCACCTATACCGTTGCCCGTATGGATCAGGAAAGCGGCGATTATATGATTCTTCCTTTGCTTTGCAAAACTACCGAGGGCCCTCAAACCCACGGCACCTACATTTGGGGCGAGTTTGAGGATTTGCAGGCAGTAGAGGACAGAATTCTTGACGGCCCCTATATTCATCACTTTGTTGAGATGGAGGGTGACTACAGAAAGGAAATAGAAGAATTCTGTAAGTACTTCCCCAACTTAAAGGTAGATAAAACTGTTAGATAATAAAAAGGAGATATAATTATGCAATACCAAATGAATGAATTTTTGTTTGCAATGATTCTCACCGAGCTTGAGGACGCTGTAGGCAAAGAAAACTGCTCTACAAGAGCTATTGACAAGGTAACCCACAGCGTAGACTACTATTGGCTTTCCCGTATGTGGGCTGACAGAGGCTGTCGTATGCCCGAGGCTGACATTGTTGTTTGCCCCGAAAACGCACAAGAGGTTTCCAAGGTTTTGAAAATAGCTAACTACTATAAGCTTCCCGTAACTACATGGGGTGCAGGCGGCGGTACTCAGGGCGGCGCTATACCCGTTTGCGGCGGTATTATCCTTGATACCAAGAGAATGAACAAGATTTACGAGGTTAACACCGAGGGTATGTATATTGAATGCGGAACAGGAGCTATTTATAAGCACATTGAATGGGCCGCAAACGAAGTTGGCAAGGCTACCATGCATTATCCTTCTTCTCTTACCTGTTCTACCGTAGGCGGCTTCCTCGCTCACAGAGGTATCGGCGTTGTTTCTACCAAGTACGGTAAGATTGACGATATGGTACTTAAAATGGAGGTTGTTCTTCCTAACGGTGATATTATTGAAACCTGTTCTGCTCCCAAGCACGCTGCAGGCCCCGATTTAAATCAGATTTTCATCGGCTCCGAGGGTACCTTAGGTATTATTACCAAGGCTCAGATTCGTATTTTCGATCAGCCTGAGGAAAGACGTTTCCGCGGCTTCCTTTTCCAGGATATGACGGGTGCCTTCAAGGCTTCCCGCGAGCTTTTGCAGAAGTTTAAGCCTTCTGTTATGCGTCTTTACGACGAGGCTGAAACCGCTTCTCTTATTAAGAAAATCGTAGGCGTTGAGCGCAAGGGCGCATTTATGAACGTTGCTTACGAGGGCGTAAAGGAAATGGTAGAGGTTGAGGAAAAGATTCTTCTTGAAACCTTTGCTAAGTACGGAGCCGAGGATTTAGGCAGTGAGTACGGTGAAAAGTGGTGGAAGGAAAAGATTACCTTCTTCTATCCCGGTCATATGATGGATATTCCTCAGATGTTCGGTACAATGGACACTATTGCTCCTTACGGTAAGATTGAGGAAATATACTGGGCTATGAAGGCCGCTATCGAAAAGGAATTCCCTCAGGCAAAATTCATTGCTCACTTCTCTCACTGGTACGAATGGGGCGCAATGGTTTACGACCGCTTTATTATTGAGGGTAAGGACGTTCCTCAGGACCCTGTGGAGGCTTTAAGACTCCATCAGAGAGTATGGACTACAGGCGTACGTACCGCTATTGCTCACGGCGGCGTAGTTAACGACCACCACGGTGTAGGCATTAAGCTCGGCCGTCTTATGAAGGAACAGTACGGCCCCGCTATGCAGGTATTTGAAGGCATTAAGAAGCAGTTAGACCCCAACGGAATTATGAATCCGTTCAAGCTTGGTCTTTAATACGACAGGAGGTAAAGAATTATGATTATGTCAGAAAAAGGAAAACAGCACGTTGATTCCTGCCGTTTTTGTTGGATGTGTCATCACATTTGTCCCGTAGGTAACGCTACGGGTCAGGAGAGAAACACCGCCCGTGCAAGAGCACTCGGTATTTCTCTTGTAAACCGCGAGGCTATTGAGTTAAGTGAAATTATGGATAATATTTTCGAGTGTGCTTGCTGTGGCGCTTGTGTTAAGGAATGTGTTACAGGCTGGGATCCCGTTATGTTCACAAAGGAAACCAGACTTCAGGCCGCTATGGAGGGCAAGCTCCCCGAATACATAAACGTTCTCGTTGATAACTGTATCGAAAAGGGAAATGCTTACGGCATTACCGAAATTGATGCCGCTCTTAAAGAGAAAATTGCCGCTCACAAGGAAAAAACCGACCTCGTTCTTTTCCTTGGTGTAGATGCCATTTATAAGGCTCCCGCTTCTGCCGTTAACGCTATTAAGGTGCTTGAGAAGGCAGGCGTTAGCTTTACCGTTCTTGAAAAGGAGCCTGCTTCGGGTGCTCAGCTTGAGTACCTTATCAGCGCCGCTAACGAAACCAAGGAGCAGATGGCAGCCTGTGCTAAGGAGCTTAACGGCTTTAAAACAGTAGTTGTATACGATCCTCAGGATGCAAAGGTATTAAAGAGAGAATATAAGGAATGGGATATTGCCCTTACCGCAGAGGTTAAAACCTTTACCGCTTACCTTGCCGACCTTGTTAAGTCGGGAGCCTTAAAGGCTGAAAACAGCGGCAAAAAGGTTGTTTTCCAGGATCCCTTCCAGCTTGCCCGTGACCTTTCGGAAACCGAAGAGGCAAGAGAGGTTGTTAAGGCTTACGCTGTTCTTGATGAAATGCTTTGCAACAAAAAGGACACCATGTGGGCAGGTAATATTCTTATGGCTGAGTGGATGCCCGAGGTTATGAATAGAGTTGCCGAGGACCGTATGAACAATGCAAGAGGCGTAAATGCCGATACCATTGTTACCGCAAGCGTTAGTGAATATACTGCTCTTAAGGCTGTTGAAAAGGACGTTAAGGTAATTTCCATTGAAGAACTTATTCTTGGTTAAGGAGCTGTAGCTATGTTAGTAAATTTTAAAACTATTATTGATATGGCGGAGAAGGGTAACTACTGTATACCTGCCTTCAATACCTATAATATTGAAACGGTTATGGGCGTTATTGCCGCCGCCGAGGAAGCTAAGGCTCCCGTTATTATTCAGGTGTATCCCCGTCTTTTAATGGAAGAAGTAGGTTATTATCTTGCTCCGGTTGTTCTTGCTGCCGCAGATAAGGCAAGCGTTCCTGTATGCTTCCATCTTGACCATGGCCCTAATGAGCTCGCTGTTCAGCGTGCTCTTCGTTGGGGTTGCTCAGGTATTATGTACGACGGAAGTACTCATCCTTATGATGAAAACGTAGAAATCACAAAGCACATTGTCGAAATTTGTGATACTATTGGTGTTCAGGTAGAAGGCGAGCTCGGCCACGTAGGCAGCGTTAATGATGACGTTATGGAAGAGTATACCGACCCCGCAGAGGCTGCCGATTACGTTAAGAAAACAGGTGTTACCGCACTTGCAGTACTTGTCGGTAATGCTCACGGCCACTATAAGAAAACCCCCAAGCTCGACATTGAGCGTATTAAGGCTATCAGAGAGGCCACCGGCGGTACACCCCTTGTACTTCACGGCGGAAGCGGTATTCCCGACGATCAGGTTAAGGCCGCTATTAACGCAGGTATACGTAAAATGAATATTGGTACCGACGTTTGCTGTGCTTTTGCCGAGGGTACTCTTAATTCCCTTAACGATCCTAACAGAAGCCTTGCAGTTGACCTCTTTATGAAGCCTGCTATTGAGTCGGTTAAGGCTTTGGCTTTAGATAAAATCAGACTTGTTGGCGCAGAAGGAAAGGCGTAAGCTATGAATAAAATTGTAGGAATCGGCGCTTGTGTAATGGATACACTCATTACCGTGCCAAATTATCCTAAAGAGGATACTAAGCTTCGCGCTACCTCTTCTAAAATTGCAGGCGGCGGCCCTACCGCCACCGGTATAGTTGCCGCTTCAAAGCTTGGCGAGGATGCAGGCTTTATCGGTGTGTTATCGGGTGATAACGGCGGAAGATTTTTAAAGGAGGACTTTGAAAAGTATGGTGTAGGCACCGATAATATTGATATTATCGACGGATACCGTTCCTTTACCTCTACCATATGGCTTGCAAGCGATACCGCTACAAGAACCTGCGTTTTTGATAAGGGTAACCTTCCTGCCTTAAAGCTTGACGAAGCTAAAATTAACGCTGTTAAGAATGCTGAGCTTTTAATGATTGACGGCAACGAAATGGATGCCGCCGAGCACGCTTGCAAAATTGCAAGAGAAAACGGAACTGCCGTGCTGTATGACTGCGGAGGTCTTTACGAGGGCGTAGAACGTCTTTTAAAGCTTACCGATATTATGATTCCCTCCGAGGAATTTGCGCTTGGTCATACGGGCTGTGATAACGTAAAAGCGGCTGCCGAAAAGCTTTTCAATACATATTCTCCTAAAATTGTAGTTATTACAATGGGTAAGCTTGGCGGTGTGCTTTACGACGGTAGGGATTTTTTTGAGTATCCTGCATTTTTAGTTGATGCTGTTGACAGTAACGGTAGCGGTGACGTTTTCCACGGCGCCTATGCCGCCGCTCTTTGTAAGGGCTTCGACTATAAAAAGGCCTGTATTTTCTCCAGCGCAGTTTCTGCAATTAAATGCACGGGCTACGGCGCAAGAGAAAGCGTGCCGAATTTTGAAACAGTTAAATCTTTCCTGAAGGAGAAGAATTATGAACTTTAAGAAAACCTATAAGCCTGCTTTAGGCTATACTCCCATTTGCAAAATAGGTGAATGTACCCTTAAAAGGCTCGAGTTTGGTATTATTGAGCTTGATGCAGGTATGACACTTGATTTTTATACCGAAGACAAGGAGACTGCCTTTATTATTCTTGGCGGTCACTGTGACGTTAAGGCGGGGGATAAGGAATGGAAAAACGTTGGTAACAGAATGAACGTTTTCGAAAACCGCAAGGCAGAAAGCTTTTATATGGGAAGGGAGCAGAACCTTACCATTACAGCTATCGACCATGTTAAAATTGCTGTTTGCGCCACTCCCGTTAAGGAGAAGACCGAGCCTCAGGTTTTGAGAGAGGACCACGTTGTATTAAAGCTTTTGGGTGATGTTCCGTATCAGAGAGAAACCAGCTTTATTATCGACGGCAATTCCAACGCAAAGGTGCTTACCATTGGTGAGGCTTATACCACCGAGGGTAACTGGGCAGGCTTCCCGCCCCATAAGCACGATGAGGATAATATGCCTACCGAATGCATTGCCGAGGAAATTTACTATTTCCTCTTTAATCCTGAGCAGGGCTTTGGTGTGCAGTGTCTTTATACCTCTGACGGTAGTGTTGACGAGGCCTACAGAGTAAAAAATGATGAGCTTGTGGAATTCCCCTACGGCTATCATACCACTGTTTCTACCCCCGGTTATCAGACCTATTTCCTTTGGCTTATGGCAGGAGATTATCAGGGCTTTAACAGAAGTAACGATCCGGAACACGATTGGATAGGTAAATAATTGACTAAAAAAACCGTCACGATTTTCGTGTACGGTTTTTTGGCAAAGTGAGGTATTTTTTATGATTACTTTAAATAACGGTGTATTAAAGGTTTTAATTGATGAAATGGGCGCTCAAATCAGAAGCGTTGAAAAGGAAGAAAAGGAATATATGTGGCAGGCTGACCCTCAAATTTGGAAGGCTACCGCGCCCCTTATGTTCCCCATTTGCGGCGGACTTAAGGATGATAAGTTTATTTACGAGGGCAAGGAATACATTCTGCCTAAGCACGGCTTTGGCAGAAATATGCTTTTTACCGTTGAAAGTGCCGACGATACGTCTGCAGTTTTCTGCCTTAAGGCAAACGAGGAAAGCAGAAAAATGTATCCCTTCGAATTTGAGCTTCGCCTTATTTACGGCATCAAGGGCGATGCGCTTACCCTTACCTATGAGGTTAAGAACGCAGGGGACAACACTATGTATTTTGCAATAGGCTCCCACGAGGCTTATTATACTCCCGAGGGTATAGAGGATTATGATATTGTATTCCCCCAAAAGGAAACCCTAAACAGCGTTATGGTTGACGGTAATCTGCTTCAGGACCATACCTTGCCTATAATTAAGGAGAGCAACGTTTTACCTCTTTACGACAAGTATTTTCTTGTTGACTGTCTTTTGTTTAAGGAGGTAAAATCTAAGAGCTGTGTGCTTCGCAACAGAAGAAAGGGCAAATCCATAAGGGTTGATTTCCCCGATGCCGCGTATCTTGTTTTATGGCATCCCCACGGCGCTCCCTTTATTTGCATTGAGCCTTGGACAGGAATTCCGGACGATTTCCACAGCGACTATAATCTTGCTCATAAAGAGGGAATTACTGCCCTTAACGCGGGAGAAGTATACCGTAACGTTCATACTATTACTTATATTGGTGAAGAATAATGACTATTGAGAGAATAAGAGAATTAAACCCTAATATTAAGATTTATTCAACCTCCGATAAGGAATTTGCCGAGTTTGGTGTAAAGCTTTCGGGCTTTGACGTTTCTGAAATTATAAATAGGGGCAATGGCTACGAATTTCCAAACGAAGGCAGTATTTACGAGGCCTCCTCTCCTGCCTTTGAGGAATTGGATATTGCGAGGGAAATAAAAGAAAAATGCTTTGGCGAGCTTCCTACGCAGGTGGGCTATTGTTACGGTCACAGCAGCTTTTTAAACGCCTTTGAATGGCATACCTCCAGCGAGGTTAATATTGCAGTAACCGACCTTATTCTTATTCTTGCAAACAGAAGTGATTTAGAGAACGGAAAAATTGATTCATCCAAGGCGAAGGTGTTTTTCCTCTCTAAGGGAGAAATGGTAGAGGTTTTTGCTACATCATTACATTTTTGTCCCTGTCAGGTGGAAAAATCGGGCTTTGGCTGTGTTGTAGCTTTGCCCGAGGGCACCAACACCCCTCTTATTAAGGAGCCTGCGGAAAATCCGACTATGTTCCGTAAAAATAAATGGATTATTGCCCATATTGATAACGCGCCTCTTATTGCAAGGGGAGTCGTTCCCGGTGTTACGGGGGTAAATATTGAAATTATAGGTGAATAGAATGAAATATTTATTAGGTATAGATTTCGGCGGAGGCTCCTCAAAGGCCACCCTTATAAACACTGAGGGCACCATTGTCGCTGAAAGCACAACCGAATATCCTACGTATTATCCCGTGCTCGGAGCTTGCGAGCAAGCTCCCGAGGATTGGAATAAGGCTTTAAGCGAAAACATTAACAAATTGCTTAGCATAAGCAAAATAGACAGCGGTGATATCCTTGCGCTGTCCATTGACTCGGCAACCCATACGGCCCTTCTTTGCGACAGCAATTATAAGCCCCTTCGCAATGCTATTCATTGGACCGATACACGCTCCAGAAAGCAGGCCAAATATTTAAAGGAAAACTACGGGGATTTTATTTTTTCTAAAAGCTTCCATAAGCCCGATACCATTTGGACAATGCCCGAAATTTTATGGGTAAAGGAAAATGAACCCGAGGTGTTCGGTAAAATAGGCTCAATTTTCTTTGAGAAGGATTATATTCGCTATACCCTTACCGGTGTTTACTGTACCGATTATATTGATGCGCAGGGAAGTATGCTTTTCGATTGTAACAGTATGTCATGGTCGAAGGAGCTTTGCGACCTTATAGGTCTTGACGTAAGTGTTTTGCCTCCCGTAAAGGCGCCTACCGACGTTATAGGAGGGGTGACCGAGGAGGCGGCAAGCAGTACCGGTCTTAAGGAAGGCACCCCCGTTATTTGCGGAACCACCGATACCGTTATGGAGGTATTTGCTTCGGGTGCAGTTAATAAAGGAGACGTTACGGTTAAATTGGCTACCGCAGGCAGAGTTTGCGTAATTACCGACAAGCCCTTTCCGCATCAGCATCTTGTTAACTATTCTCATATAACGGGCGGCCTTTGGTATCCGGGCACCGCTACAAAGGCGGCGGCTTCTTCGTATCGTTGGTACAGAGATACTTTCGGTGGCAGTTATTCTGAGCTTAACGTAGGCGCAGAGGAGGTGCCTATCGGCTGTGAGGGTCTTATTTATCATCCGTATATTAACGGTGAGCTTACACCCTATGCCGACCCGCTATTATGCGGAAGTTTTACGGGTATAAGAGCAACCCACACTAAGGGACACTTTACAAGAAGTGTTTTAGAGGGTGTAGCCCTTTCACTTCTTCATTCTAAAAAGACTTTAGATGAAATCGGTATACCTGTAGGCAAAAAGGGTACCGTTATAGGCGGCGGAGCAAAGGGCGAGCTTTGGCGCCAAATTACGGCCGATTGCCTTAATATGGAGCTTACCTTAACCGAAAGCAGCGATTCCTCCTTAGGCTCCGCTATGCTTGCAGGAGTTGCCGTTGGTGTTTTTGCTTCTCCCGAGGAGGCCGTTAAAAAATGCATTAAGCCCATTGGTGTGACCAAGCCTAATGCGGAAAACAACAAAAAATATGAAAAGCTATTTAAGGAGTACGTGGCAATTCACGATGCGCTTGCTCCTATATACGATAATAGAGAAATATGAAAATTTTAGTATGTGTTAAACAGTCGGTGTCAGGGGAGCTTAATCCCTTTGATGCCTGCGCTTATGAGGCCGCTCTAAGGATAAAAACGGCAGAGGATGAGGTTATACTTTTAAGTATGGCTCCTAAAAAAAGCGAGGAAATGCTTTTGTCCTTAACAAGGCTCGGTGCTGCTAAAGCTTACCTTTTAAACGATAAAGCCTTTGCGGGTGCCGATACCCTTGCTACCGCTTACACCTTATCTTTAGCGGTTAATATGATAAAGCCCGAGCTTATTATTTGCGGCAGACAAACTATAGACGGCGATACCGCTCAAACGGGTCCGTCTCTTTCGGTGGTTGCAGGGTATAATCTTATAACGGGTGTTATGGGAATAACCGATGTAAATGGGAAAATTGTCTGTAATACAAGAAGCGGAGAGGTTACAAAGGAATACCCTGCGCTTATTACGGTTGAACGGTTTTGTACTCTGCGTTTTCCGAGTATTCGCTCCAAAATAGGTGAGGTTATAACCCTTGGGGCAAAGGAGCTTGGTGCTGACGTATCCCGTTGCGGAATGAACGGTTCGCCTACAAAGGTGCTTAAAACCTTTGAAAACCAAGAGGGAAGGCGCAAATGCACCTTTATTACCCCCGAACAGCTTGACGATGCTATTATTGCCGCAAAGGAAAAGGGCAGGGCAAGGCTTGCTCCGAAGGAGCAAAGCGATAAAAAGCTTAGTGAGGTTTGGATTGTAGGTGAAAAGCCTCGTGATATGGCGCTTAGCGTTGCCGAACGTGTAAGGGTAATTGAGCCCGATACCCCGAAAAAAATAGCTGAGCTTATAAAAGCTGAAGCGCCCGAGGTGGTGCTTTGGGCAAGTGATGCCTATAGTAAGGCCACGGCTCCGCAGGTTGCAAGTATACTGAGAACGGGGCTTTGCGCCGATTGTACCGCCCTTGAAACCGACGGCGAGAGCTTATTTATGTATCGCCCTGCTTTTTCAGGCAATATTATTGCTAAAATTGCTTGCGTTACAAGGCCTCAAATGGCAACGGTTCGTACCGTAGACACCGAAGGTAACGATATGATAGTTGCGGTTGGTATGGGCGCAGTAAACAGCCTTGATAAGGTAAAGGGCTTTGCCGAAAAACACGGTGCGGAGCTTGGCGCAAGCAGAGCCGCTGTTGATGCGGAAATAATGCCTTACGAAAAGCAAATAGGCTTAACGGGTAAATCGGTAAGTCCTGCTGTTTACGTTGCGGTCGGTATTTCGGGCGCCGTTCACCACGTTGAAGGAATGAAGCGCTCAGGTACGATTATTGCAATAAATAAGGACAAGGATGCTCCGGTTTTCGATTATGCCGATTACGGAATAGTGGCCGATATAAACGATATACTGTAATTTTGAACGATAAGTAAACTTTTTTGAACACTTTGCTATTGTTTATTACGTATTTTTAAGTTACAATTAACTTGAAAGGAATGGTTTATATGAAAAAGCTTTTATTGCTTGGCGATTCTATAAGAGGCGGCTATGCTATGTCGGTTAAAGCTTCGTTAGAGGGTAAGGCAGAGGTTGTTTATCCAACTGATAGCGGTCGTTTTGCCGCTTATACCTTACGTATGATTAGTGACGTCAGGAACGAGTTTAAGGAAAATATAGACGTTATTCATTGGAATGCAGGCCTTTGGGATTGCCTTAGGCAGTTTGAAGAGGAGCCTAACACTCCCATAGAAATGTACGAATACTTTATTGACAGAATTTGTCAGCGTATGAGGATGTTATTCCCCGAGTCTACCATTGTTTTTGCTACCTCTACAAAGGTTTTGGAGGAAAGACTTAACAAAAAGGTTTTCTGTCGTTATAACGCCGAAATCGATGCTTATAACGAGGTTGCCGTAAAGGTTGTTAAAAAGTACGGCTTCTTTGTTGATGATTTAAACGCCGTATCTAAAGAGCTTCCAAAAGAAGCTCATTCCGACGGTGTACATTATTACACAAGTATGGGCACAAAGGCTTTTACAATGCAGGTTATTAACAGCGTTAAGCCCCATCTTGGAATCGAGGAAGATATTGAATATAAAGAAGTTCTTCATAAATCAGCGGTTCACGGCTTTTAAAGAAAAGGTCGGCCCGTATTTTAAGAAAAGCGTATATTATCTTTTGGATTTTGCCGCGTCATTATGGCTTGGCGTATTGTGTATGGTTTTATTAAATATACCGATAAAGCTGATGATAAAAGAAAACTATTTAATCGACAGGCTGCTCGTTATAATTCTTGATACCGTCGGAATAATAACAGGAATTATGGTTGCTTCGGCAAAGGAAGGGTACCGAGTAAGGAAATTTGAGGTTAAAAAAGTCCTTATTGCCGTTATATGCGTATTTGTAGTTCATAACCTAATTTCCCCTCTTTTGAATTACGCAATATATGTGGGCGGCCCTGCAAGCACCGTAGCAGAAGCTATACAGTTTGGTAACAATCCAAAATTTTATGCCGATACCGTTTCACCCTTGCTTATTCATCTTTGTATGGTGGGAATAGATTTTATTTTGCTTCCGCTGTTCTTTTTGGGTGAGTATTTGGGTGTGTCCTTACGGAATATGCATAATAAACAGCTTAGGGAACATAAATTTGACCCCAAAGCAAAGGACGAATATGTATAATAAAAAAACAGACTCAGAAGGGAGACACTCCGTAAGGAGATTGTCTCCCTATTATTTTCGTCTTATTTTGTGTCTGTCTTTCAAATTCAAAACAAAATATAGTGTTTATTATGAAAAAGACTTGACTTTTTGGTAAGATGTATTATACTTTTGGTAAGTAGGAGTAGAGGTTACTCCGCAAATAAGGAGGAAATACTATGAGTAAAGCATTTGGACAGAGGTTATTAAACCTATTACAAAAACAAGGTATAACGCAAAAGGAGCTTGCTGATAGAATTAACACTACTGAAGCCACGCTCTCTCGTTACGTTTCCGGCGACAGAGAGCCTAAAGCGGATATGCTTGCAAACATCGCTACCGCCCTGCATACCACTTCTGATTATCTGCTCGGTATAGAGTCTGATGATTTTGATTTTCCGAAGGTAGAGCGTTTGTTGGCAAGAAACTCCGCAACAATGTCGGAAAAACAAAAACGAGCACTTATTTCTGCTTTGTTCGGGGAGGATTAATTATTGGCATTTAGATTATCAGATAAGCGTTGTGAGGAAATTAAGGAGATTGTGGTCAACACTTTCGAGGAACTTAACATCCGATGTATTCCGATAAGTGCCTTTGAAATGGCTACGAAACTCGGTGCGGTGGTAGTCCCTTATTCCTCAAAATCCGAAGAAACACGTCAGCTTATGATGGAAAGAAGCGAGGACGGATTTACTATCAAGAAAGATGGCGTGTGGTACATTTTTTATAACGATGCAAAAGGCTACGGACGTGTCAACAATACCCTCACCCACGAGTGTGGACATATAGTGTTGGATCACACGGAAGAAAGCGAATTGGCAGAAGCCGAAGCGAAGTTTTTTGCAAAGTATGCTCTCGCTCCGCCCGTCCTCATTCACAAATTAGAGTTAAAGGATGCCTACGAGGTTTACGAGCATTTTGACATCAGCCTTGAAGCAGCAGGCTACGCCTTTTCTTACTATCGTATTGGTTGCAAGAAAACGGAATACCCGTCATCCCAAATATACGCTTTGGCGATGATCGTACATTTGAATTATCTTGTGCGGGTATAAACAAGCACGGGGTAATCGCAGTAGGCTCTCACGGCTGCATAAGGCTACTGAGCGAACGCAAGTATTTTATAAACGGCTTAAAATATGTGGTTGACACATTAGAGCCAAAAACCATTGTGGTATATGGTGCTACACCGGACGAGGTTTTCGCACAGTATAAAGAAATGGGGATTGAAATACTGCAATTCGACAGCGACTTTATGCAAAGTCGAAAGGCGGTGAGTGCTTAATGGGTGCAGGCTTTCACGGTGGTTTTGGCGGCACTCACGGTGCAGGCGAAAACCACAAAGATTACATTGAAAATACTCTGCCCAAGAGTTCACCTATTAAAATTCCGTCCTCTGCTACAGTAAAAGAAGAACAGAAAAACGGATACGACCAAGTTAAATATACTTGGAAAAAGGGTGATTATTCTTATACAAGCCGTTGGCACACCCGCACTCCTAACGCTCCGAAAGAGCAAGGAAATTCGTGGGTTGTTGAGCGCAAAAAATTAGGTGTTGGTTACGGCAAAAATGCACGTCCAAAGCAAGAAGAAGTTTTGGTAGGAAAAAACAAGTGGATATCAAAACAAGAATGGAAAAATGCAATAATGGCACGTAAAAAAGGCACATTAACACAACAACAAAAGGAGTGGTTGGATAATGGACACTGGAAAGACAATAGATAATTTCAAATTCTATGAGGGATTTGAAGGTGAACCCGAAATTGTAATCAAAGCCGAAAACTCAGATATGCAAATCTTACATATATGGGATGGATACTTTGATGATATATTGAGAGAACCCAAACTTGACGGAAACGGGTGGCAAGGGTTTACAAGAGATTATCATCAATGTGAGGGTGCGTTCGGGGATGATTCCGAAGCGATCATAACGGATATAAACGAATACCTCTCTGACCTAAAATTATACCAAAATCGTCATTTTGATTATGACGATACAAAAGAAGTATATGATTTACTTTGTTCTTGGTTAGATAATGCAATAAAAAATGGGTGTGAAATATCTATAAAAGTAGTCTGATCTATTTCACGGCAGAGGTTTGTTCTCTGCCGTGTTTTCTTTTCGTCAAGTATCAGGTCTTAGCAAAGTATAGCGCAATGTTAATAATGGGACATTTCAAAATGCGACTATGGATAATATTTTATACAAGTTGCATTTTTGAACCAACTGACATCTTTGTACAGCGTGAAAGTGTCATAGTGGGTTACACACTTTGAAAAGGTGTGTAACAAAAAACGGCATAGCCAATGACTACACCGCTTACCTAAATCAATTATTTAATTTTGATACAAGAGACACCCGTTGGGGCACCTTCCTTACGGAGGGTGCCCCAAGAGTCTGTTTTTTTATTGAGTCTGCCTATAAGCCGAGTTCTGTTATCGACGACTATCTATCTCGAAAGGCTGTTGCCAACCTCCTCAAGCCGCTTTTCACGACACATCGAGCAAATGTATTGTCGTAGTCAGCGTTGCTCCGGATAAGGTTTACAGGGCCAATACGTCTCCGTATTGCCGGTGAGCTCTTACCTCGCCTTTCCACCCTTACCGAATAAATTCGGCGGTATATCTCTGTTGCACTATCTCTAAGGTCACCCTCGGCGGCCGTTAGCCGCTATCCTGCTCTGTGGGGCTCGGACTTTCCTCACATCTTAAAAGATGCGCAGCCGTCCGGCAAACTCGCAAGGGTATTTTAACATAAAAGCTTCTTTGTGTCAAAGTCTTTTTTAAAAGCATATATAGTAAGGAATAGAACTTTCTACATTATATTTTAAGGAGAAGGCTTATGATTTTTGAAAACTTACCTAAATATTTTCTTGCCGCCAATTCTGCCGACGGATTTATTAACGGCTTTTCCGATTGCTTTGATGCTAAGGATAATTGGAGGGCTTACCTGATAAAGGGCGGTCCCGGTACGGGAAAATCCTCCTTTATGAAAATTATTGCCGAAAATGGTGTAAAAAATGGAGAAATGGTTGATATAGTGCCTTGCAGCAGCGACCCCGATTCACTTGACGCAGTAATACTTAAGAAAAGAAAAATTGTGGTTTTCGATGCCACCGCCCCTCACGTGATTGACGCCGTTTATCCCGGTGTGTGTGAGGAAATACTTAATCTTGGTGAGTTTTGGAATCAGTTAAGCCTCAATCAAAATAAAGAGGAAATAATCGCTCTTACCGATTTGAATAAAACACTTCACCGTCGTGCTTCTCGCTATATTGGTGCAGTAGGGCAAATAAAACGCAACGAGCAAAGGGTAGGACTCAGAGCAACCGATATTGATAAGGTCTTTGATTTTGCTTCTGCGCTATGCGCCCGTTATATAAAGCCCGTAGGCAATGACGGCAAGGAAAAAACTGTGTATCTTTCGGCAATTACTCCTAAGGGAGAGGTATTTTACCGAAATACCATAAACCTGCTTTGCGACAGTAAGGTGATAATAAAGGATGATTACGGCACAGCTTCGAATATTATTTTGTCGGTAATAAGGGATTATGCCTTAAAGTGCGGCGAAGAAATTATTACCGTCAAAAATAATATACTGCCAAATGAACTTATCGACCACGTTTTAATACCTAACCTATCACTTGCGTTTTGCAGTAAAATTGCCGATGAGGAAGGGGAAAACGTTAAAAGAATTAACACTATGCGGTTTATGGATAAAGAAGTCTTAGGCTTGTCAAAGGAAAAAATAAGGTTTGGAAAGAAATTGTCGCGAGAGCTTACAAATGCGGCAATATCGGTCCTGAATGAAGCTAAAGCCGTCCACGATAAATTAGAAAGCCTTTATATTAACGCTATGAATTTTAAAGAGCTTAATAAATTTGCCGAAAAGTTTAATGAAAGTCTTTTTGTTAATTGACTTTTAGCTTTCGTTAATATAATATTAAAATGTATTGATTAACGGAGGAAAGGTATGAAAAAGGATAATAAAAAGATTGCATTACTTGGCGTTTTGTCCTTGTTGCTTGCTGTATGCGTGTTAATAGGCGCCGCAGTGCTTGCAAAAATTAACAGTCGCCAATTTCCTGTTGATTTTCCCGATAATAATTATTCCGATACTTCCTCTTCTGAGGAGGTCAGCTCTTCGGATACAGGCTCTTCAAACAGCAGTAATTTAAACCAAAGCGACGTTTCCGATTCCTCCTCAGCCGATCAGAGCAATGAAAATGACGTAAGCTCCGACAATGAAGAGGAAAACGTTATTAATATTGCCACGGGTATTTATACCCTAAATGAAAACAGCATAGTTGTTACCTTTTTTGAAGCAGGCTTTGTAGAGGGTAATATTAACTGTGACGGTATTACTATGGAATTTGCGGGACAAACGGTAGACGGAACTCTTGTTGCTACCTCCACCGACAGCCTTAATAATACTGTAGAGGTTACGCTCAGCTTTGAAGAAAATAAAATTACTGCGTCAAGCAAGCCTATAATTCAGTATGAGGAAGCTTCGGGTTATCTTTCGCTTTCGGGCGTGTTTGTAAAACAAGGGGTTTAATATGAACGAGCTTTTTAAAATAAAAATTACCGAGTATAAGGAATACGGGGAATTACCCGACCCTTTTTTGAAGCCTGACGGTACGCGGGTAAGGGACAAAAGCGAATGGAAGGAGCAGAAAAAAACGCTTTACAAAAACTGCATTGAATTCTGCTTCGGCAAGCAGCCGCCTGCCCCTGAGTTTTTAGAGGTTGAAGCTACCTATAAGCCGGGAAAGGGTAAGGCTAACAGCTATATTATACATACGGGAACAAAAGAAAATTCCCTTCAATTCAAAATTAAGTTGTTTTTGCCTAAAGCAGATAAAAAGTGCCCTGTCGTTATCGACGGTGACGGCTGTTTTGAATATGCTTACGACAAAGAGTTTTTAAACGTATTTTTAAAGAATGATATTGCTTTCGCGCTTTTTGACCGTACCGAAATCGCTCACGACGTGCATGGTGAGGGCAGATGCAAGGGTGCATTTTATGAAATCTATAACGATTACAATTACGGCGCCTTTGCCGCTTGGGCTTGGGGCTATTCCCGTGTTCTTGACGCTTTAGAACAGCTTAATATAGTTGACACCTCTCTTGTAGCCTTTACGGGTCATTCAAGGGGCGGCAAAACCGCTATGCTTGCAGGCGCGCTTGACGAGCGCGCTACCGTAGTTAACCCCAATGCTACCTGTGCAGGCGCATGCTCCTGCGAAAGACTTTTCATTAAGGCTATTGGTGAGGACGGTGTTGAACGCCTAAGCGAAATGGGTGCTGACCTTGCAAAAACCTTTCCGTTTTGGATGAGCGATGAGTATAATAAAGCGGCAAAAGACCCTGAACGCTTACCCTTTGACGCTCATTTTTTAAAGGCCTTGGTAGCGCCGAGAGTGCTTCTTGTTACCGAAGCGGGAAGCGATATTTGGGCTAACCCCGTAGGAAGCTGGCAAACAACCATGGGCGCAAAAGAAGTGTTTAAATTTCTCGGCGCAGAAAGATACCTTTATTGTGGCTACAGAAACGGTACCCATTATCATAAAATTGAAGATATTGAAAAGCTTGTAAGCGTTATAAAGCGTATAAGGGATGGAAGTGAGCTTTGCGACGGCTTCTTTAAAGCTCCTTTTGATGAGCCGCCGTTAATGTTCCGTTGGCGCGCTCCCGAATAATAAGCACAAAAAATCTCGGAGACGTCTCCGAGATTTTTTAAATTTAAACCTGTTCTGCAAAACGCTTAAAGGCTTCAAGACCTTCCTTTGTGCGTTTATAAACACCTGCATTTTCAAGCACCTTAGAAAATACGATACCGATTTCTTTTTCGATAATTTCGTCGATGTTGTCTGCGGTAATAGTGTATTTCTTTGAAAATTCATCAACCCAGTCGGCGTGCTTTATAAGGACTTCGTTGCTTCTTAAATCGTCACCGCAAAGTATTGCTTTTTTAAGAGAAGCCATTTCATCCTTGAGCCGTGCGGGAAGCACCGCAAGTCCCATAACCTCAATAAGGCCGATGTTTTCCTTTTTAATGTGGTGCAGCTCAGCGTGGGGGTGATATACGCCGAGGGGGTGCTCCTCGGTAGTAATGTTGTTGCGAAGCACAAGGTCAAGCTCAAAGTTTTTGCCGTTTTTACGTGCAATGGGAGTAATGGTGTTGTGTGGCTCACCGTTTGTCTGGGCAAAAACGAAGGCGGCTTGGTCGGTGTAGCCTCTCCAAGATAAAAGAATTCTATCGGCAAGGTCAATTATTCTGTCGCAGTTTTCACCGCTGAGCCTTATAACCGACATAGGCCACTTTAATATACCTGCGCTGACGTCCTCGTAGCCCTTGAAGGCAATTTCGGCTTCAATGGGCGCCTTTGCCATTGCAAAGGTGTAATGGCCGCCTTGAAAATGGTCGTGAGTCAGTATCGAGCCGCCTACTATGGGGAGGTCGGCGTTAGAACCGACAAAATAATGGGGGAAAAGCTTAACGAAATCGAAAAGCTTAACAAAGGTGGCTCGGTTAATTGCCATAGGGGTATGCTCGCTGTTAAAAACAATGCAATGCTCGTTATAGTAAACGTAAGGGGAATACTGGAACATCCAGTCGCTTTGGTTAATGGTAATGGGGATAATGCGGTGGTTACCTCTTGCAGGGTGATTAACTCGGCCTGCGTAGCCCTCGTTTTCCTTGCAAAGCTGACATTTTGGATATGCGCTCTGAACAGCATTTTTTGCGGCGGCAATGGCCTTGGGGTCCTTTTCGGGCTTTGAAAGGTTAATGGTGATATCAAGGGTACCGTATTCGGTATCGGTGGTCCACTTCAAATCCTTTTTTATACGGTAACGGCGTATGTAGTCACTGTTACAGCTGAAATCGTAATAAAAATCGGTTGCCTTTTCGGGAGATTCCTCATAAAGCTTGTAAAATTTATTTATAACCTCGCTGGGGCGGGGAAGGAGCAACGCCATAATTTTGGTATCGAAAAGGTCGCGGTAGGTTGTGCTGTCCTCACAAAGACCCTTTTCTACGGCATAATCTAAAATATCCTTTAAAATTTCTTCTAACTCTTTTTCCGCATATTCTTCGGGCTCAATATATTCGTCAAGGTTTAATGCTTCTAAAACACGGTTGGTAACGAATATTTCATCGGCCTTTTCGAAAAGACCCTTTTTCAGCCCGTAGCCTATAAGCGCTTTTATACTTTGGTTAATCATAAAAAATACCTCTGATTACTTGATTTTTAAACAATAAAATTATAATGACTATGTTGATGTCGAAACATGGCAAAGCCTTATTTCGACTGCGAATTCTTTGAATTCGCAAACAATTACCAAGGGTAATTGAACATATTCATTGCAATGATATCGAAGTTGCAAAATAACGTTTTAAGACGT
>JAFVIF010000052.1 GCA_017474125.1 Clostridia bacterium | reverse complement strand
CCATCGAACCAGTAATAGAAATCTTTGGTCAATATAATGGAAAAGCAATTGAGAAACTTCGTCAAGTGGTTTTTGAGGAATTTGCGAAATCGGATTGCTATGGAATGATTTTTACATATATGTGGGCTTTCGACCAACAAGCAGATTGGGATTATATTGAATATGTGAAAAGCATTTTTGAACCCTATAATACAGAGTTTTACTATGTGGAACTTGTTGCTCCTCGTGAAATTAGATTAGAACGAAATGCTACCGAAAACCGCCTACAGAACAAAGCATCGAAAAGAGACATTGAAACATCGAACCAAAGACTTATCAACGATGATACCCAATATCGCCTTGAAAGCTTTGATGGTGAAATTCCGTTTGATAACTATATAAAAATCGACAATTCAAAGCTTCCACCTGATGTAGTTGCCAAAATGATTCAGGAAAAATTCAATTTATAAAGGGGAAAATACTATTTTCCTTTTGGTTCGATAAATTCAAGTTATCGAACAGAGCGGTTACACTACTTTTGCTTACTTTTACCTCGATTCTGCTCCGTTTGGTTACTCTTTTGCAACAAAAAACGCACCTTTGTCAGTAGACAAAAGTGCGTTTTTTGACTTTAAACCGAGGTTTTTGAATTAAAAGCGGCTATTTGTAATTGCGGCGTTTAAACCTTGCTTTTTTAACCAAAAAATTTTTCTGTTTTTTACGTTTTAATTCTTGACTAAAATTCTTGTGATGTTATAATGAAGAAAAAATGCTTTGCGAGGTGCTCGTTATGGAAATTAAAGAACTTAAATTTGAAGACTTAACCGTAGAACAAAAACTCGGTATGGTTATGTGCGGCAGAGTAAATAACTGTTGGGATGACAGTGTAACCGAAGCCAATATTGAATACGCTCTGCAAATGATAAAAGAGCATAAATTGGGTGCGATTTGGGTTACTACTAACTATAAGTTTGAAGAAACTATGGCTCGAATTAAAGCCGTTGCCGATTATCCTATTCTTATTTGTACCGACGCCGAAAGCGGTTTTGGATACGGTGGTGGAGAGGTTGTCGGTCAGCACAACGCTATTGGTACCTGCAACACGGTTGAGAGCGCTTATGCTTTTGGTAAGGTTACTGCCGTAAGAGCGAGAAAAGCAGGCTTTAACGTTGTTTGTAACCCTGTGCTCGATATGGTAAAAGGTAACTCCCTTTGCGCTTCTACCAACCGTTCTATGGGCAGTGACAAGTACCGTGTAGCCGAGCTTGGTGCCGCTGAAGCGCAAGGTATGCACGACGGCGGTGTTCTTACCGTTGGTAAGCATTTCCCCAGTGCAGGAAGCGCAGGTAGTGTTCAAAATAAATATATAGACAGCCATATGGCAGAAACCTTTTCCGACGCTACTAAAGAGGAGATTATCGATTACTGCTGGTACCCCTATTTAGAGCTTTGTAAAAAAGGACTTTTAGACGGTGTTATGACAGGACACTCCAAGGTGCCCGTTCTTGACCCCGACCATCCTTCCAGCCTTTCAAAGAAAACTATCGACCTTTTCAGAGAGTATGGCTTTGACGGTTTTACTATTACCGATGCTCTTTGTATGGGCGGTGTTATAGCTAAGTACGGTATTGACGGCAGCCGCGGTATGGCAATAGCAGGGGGTAACAATTTAGCCCTTATTTGGGATAAAAACAAAGAAGGCTATGAGTCGCTTCTTAAATGCTATAAGGATGGAATTATTCCCGACGATGTGCTTGACGAAGCAGTTAAGGTCGTACTTGCCGCTCAGCACAAGGTAACTCTTCTTGATACTACCGCTGAAATTACCGAAGAGGATGAAATTAATTATCATAAGCTTAATACCGACGGTATTTTTGCTAAAACCGACGATGGTGTTGGTGTTGCTCTGCCTAAGGATAAAAAGTATTACTTTATAATTATGTGCCACAACGAAGCAAATGTTATAGATAATAAAATTGACGTTGATACAATGTCTAAAGCGTGGTACAACCCCATTTTTATTAAGGACAGACTTATGGAAGTGTATCCCGGCAGCGATTACAGAATTATTAAGGAGCTTCCCAGCAGCACCGACGGTTGGAGAATAACCGAGGATAACCTTAAGTATGACGAGGTAGTATTCGTTACATTTACCGACGGTAAGGCTTATCAGGGCTGTGAGGACTTTACTCCCCGTATTCTTTCTTTCTTTGAAGCACTTCAGGTAACCAACCGTATTTCTACGGTGCTTCACTTTGGTAACCCCTTTGTGCTTGAGGATTTACCCCACGTAAGCCGTATGGTTATCGGCGGTAACTCTGCTATGGCAGTAAAAGCCGGACTTGACGTGCTTTGCGGTGATTATCCTGCAAAGGGAAGCTTAACCTATGATATAAAGCTTAAATAAAAAATAGACCGCTCCCTTCGAGCGGTCTATTTTTTATAAAAAGAGGGAGGATTACCGGTTATTCGTTTAAATACCGTTGAAAAGTAATTGGGGTCGGAAAAGCCTAAGGCGATAGCGGTTTCCTTTACGCTGAATCCTTCCTTTAAATGCTCAATAGCCTTTCTTATTTTAATGTTATTAAAATATTCCATAACTCCGACATCCGCAAAGCGTGAAAAGGCACTTATGAAATTAAAAGAAGCTATAAAAGACCTGATATAACGCAAAAAAGCCCCGTTAGGAATGCAGAAAAATCTGCGCTCCCAACGGGGAAAAGCGATTAGTTATTTTGCGATTTTTTTCTTTTTATCAATAACGATCAAAGCAATCATTGAACAGCAACTCAATACTGAGAGAATCATCCACGATCCAAGATTGCCATTGTCACCGGTCTCAGGATTGTCAGAAGGCTTGTTATCATCGGGATCGATAGGTACACCTACTTCGTAAACACAAACATCACACTTACCGTCCTTGTTCTCGTCAATGTGAGCTGCCTTGCTGTTCTCAATGATGGCGCCGCAAGCAGTTCTGTTGCATTCTTTCCAATGGTTATCTTTATCGGATTTCCAATCGGATGGGGTATGACCGAGTTTGTCGATGTTGCCCCAATTTGCAAGGTTGGTGATCTCTTTTGCGCCGAGAGCATCTTCAAAGAACTTGCCACAGCCGTCGCACTTGTAATAAGCGTTCTTCCCGCCTTCTGTACAAGAAGGCTCGACCTTTGCAACGGGCTTGAGATTGTGGATATGTCCTGCAGGAACAGCTTCCCAAACTGCTGTTACGTTTGTATCGGCAGTAACATTGATCTTATCGCCGACTGCCTTTTCTACTCCGCCAACTCTCCAAGCCTTGAACTGCTGACCGGAAGGAGCACCAAAAGTACAGGCAGGCAAGGTGTATTCACCGGAAACACCGGTTACATCTGCCATTGTACCCGTGCCACCGTTCGCAGCAAACGAGACAGTATGTGTTGGAGCAGATGGTGTGCTT